>JACCUS010000454.1 GCA_013811715.1 Nocardioidaceae bacterium | reverse complement strand
GCTCGTGATCGAGTGGTACGACGTCCACGAACGTGACATCACCATGATCGAGCTTCTCGACGCCGAGGAGGTCTTCTTGACCTCCACAACACGCGACGTGCAGGGCCTCACCGACCTCGACGGCCGGGTGTTCCCCACGTACCAGCCAGTGACCGAACGCGTCTTCAAGGAGTGGGCACACCGCGAGGCGCTGGACATAGACCCCTGATCTCCCGCCTCGCCGGCGCTAGTCCGCTAGCGGAACGGCGACTCCTAGTCCGGCCGGTCGGCGAGCAGCCCGTCGACCAATCGGCCGAACACGCGGCGGCCGACAACCCGGGTAGGCCCGTCCAAGAACGGGCCCGCAGCCCGGAAACGGGCGTGCTCCGTCCACTCGACGAGTGCCCCGGGCCCGACCGGCGTGACTGTGAGCACCGCCCAGCCGACCACGACGCGGCCGCGCTTGACGATCCGGACCAACCCGGGCGTTGCCGCGCCGGGCGGCCGCCAGCTTGTCACTTCCATCGGGTCGTCGAAGCCGAGCCGCCCCAACGACGTACGAGCAACGAAGTTGGCGCCGACCTCGCCGCGGCGGTCGGCGTCGACGTGAACCTTCGTGAGCGGCAGGAACTCGCCGTGGCGTTCCCACGCGGTGAGTCGCTCCCACGCTTGCCCGGCCGACAGCGTCGTACGACGGACGACCTCGATGCGGGCGTCCGTCACTGCTCGTTGCCGGTTCTGTGGGCCGAGCGCCGGCGCTCTCGGTAGGCGGCCACGTTGAGCCGGTTCCCGCATGCGCGGGGGTCGCAGTAGCGCTTGGAACGGTTACGGGAGAGGTCGACGAGAACCGATGCGCAGTCCGGCGCCTCACACACCCTGAGGCGTTCGGTCTCTCCGGCACACACCACCTGGGCAAGGGCCATGGCGCCATCGGCGGTGAGGTGCTCGGCGAGGGTCGCTTCGGGAGCGAAATAGTGCACGTGCAGCGCATACCCGTCGTGCTCGGCCACCCGGGGGCGTACGGCGACCTCGGCCAGCAACGCGTTGACCCGCGAGGCCACCACGGCAGGGTCCGCGACGCCGAAGAGAGCGCAAAAACGGTCTCGAACCCGGTAGATCGACCCGAGGTCAGAGAAGTCCTCAGGGCTCACGCTGGACACCTCATGCCGTTTGACAAACAGTTCGACGCTGCTTGGATCGGGCAGACCCTCGGGTCGGCCACCGTTTGGCGCGGTGTTGACCAGGTCGACCAGGACTTGCAGCGCATGTCGGGTGTCGTGGCTGAACGTCACGGTCACAGCGTAGTGAGTCGCGCTCAGGGGGCCTCCTGGATGCACGACCTCCTGCAGCCGGGCGCTAGCGCAGCAGCCTGGCGATGACGTCGTCGATGTCGACGTGGGTCCCTTCGGACCCTGACGGGACGAGATCCTCGGTACGCCGCAGGAACACACACACCTCGTCGCTGCGTGCCTGCATCAGCGCTTCTCCGTCGGGGGACGATAGCTCGATGATGGTGACGGAGCGGCCCCGGGCGTCGAGGCAAGGCCAGACGTGCACGTCGCCATCGCCGGTGGGCTCGTAGACACCCGCTGCGAGAAGAGCTCGGGAGAAGACCCACTGCACCGCGATGTCGCCGGTGTTGAAGGAGGCGCTGATGGCGTAGGGGTCGCTGTTGTCGTAGCGCAACTTTGCGGCCAACGGGGTGGCGGTGCCGCTGGCGTCGATCAGTTCCAGGGTGAGGTCGTGTGTGACGCTGACGGGAGTGTCCATGGGCCGCGTGCCTTTCCTCGGTCACAGGAGTAACGATCCGAAGTCGGACTCGTGACGCGGAATCTGTACCCAATTACGCGGGACTACCACGGCGGCTAGGCAAATAGGACGATGGCCGGCAAACCGCCCGTCAGAGCGAACTTCCAGGCAGCAGACCCGCGACGACTTTCACGACGAACGACTCGTGCGTTAGCCTGTGCCGACCGCGTCGTCGGCGACGGGGCGATTGGCGCAGTGGTAGCGCGCTTCGTTCACACCGAAGAGGTCACTGGTTCGAACCCAGTATCGCCCACAAACAAACATGCAGGTCAGAGGCACAATCCGGCGAAGCGAACCGGTCTCGTGCCAGATACGTGCCAGATACGCGCGCCGTGTTGGCGACGGTCAGGCAAAACGCTGCCCGGCTTAGTTTGGCGTTGGACTTGCATTGCGCGGATTACTTCGCGCCTGCGAATCTCGTCTAGGTAGTAATCCACCCCGACGGTGGTATGAATCGCGATGCTGTACGCAGTTTCACGGCTGACCACAGGCGAGCCTGGAGGGACATAGTCATTTCGGGTGGTTGACTGCCCGTGCCCTGTGTATCGCGGTCAGTTACCCATCGGATGATCGCCCGCAGTCTCTCGGCGGTAGATACGCCGACCGTCGGCGTGAACCTCGAACGGGAGGAGTCCTCACAGTGAGTAACAATGCCGTCCGTGGCGTTCCCCATCGTGGCGGTGACCCTGTGAGCGCGTCCTCCCGTGCCA
>JACCUS010000440.1 GCA_013811715.1 Nocardioidaceae bacterium | reverse complement strand
GACCCAGCGGCAGGTCGAGCGTCCCTTCGAGCAGATGCTTCCCGAGAAAGCGTGGTTCGGGCAGCTCGACCGGGTAGACCCCGTCGAAGCAGGCGCGGCACAGCTTGTCCTTCTCGACCTTGGTGGCGGCGACGAGCCCGTCGAGGGAGACGTAGCCCAGTGAGTCGGCCCCGATCGACCGGCAGATCTCGTCGGCGGTCATCCCGTTCGCGATCAGCTCGGCGCGGCTGGCGAAGTCGATTCCGTAGAAGCAGGGCCACTTCACCGGTGGGCTGGCGATCCGGACGTGGATCTCGCGGGCACCCGCCTCGCGGAGCATCCGCACCTGCGCTCGCTGGGTGTTCCCTCGGACGATCGAGTCGTCGACGACGACGAGCCGCTTGCCCTCGACGACGTCGCGCAGCGCGTTGAGCTTCAGCCGGATGCCGAGCTGTCGGATCGTGTTGCTCGGCTGGATGAAGGTCCGGCCGACGTAGGAATTCTTCACGAAGCCTTGCCCATAAGGGATCTTGCTCTCGTCGGCGAAACCGATGGCGGCCGGCGTGCCCGACTCCGGCACCGGGATGACGAGGTCGGCCTCGACCGGGTACTCGCGGGCCAGCCGCCGCCCGGTCTCGGTGCGGACGCCCTGCACGCGCTGATCACTGATCAAGGTGTCCGGCCGGGCCAGGTAGACGAACTCGAACAGGCACCCCTTCGGGGCCGGGCTGGCGAAGTGCTGGGAGCGCAGTCCGTCCTCGTCGATGGCGATCAGCTCCCCCGGCTCCACCTCGCGGACGAACGATGCGCCGAGGATGTCGAGCGCCGCCGTCTCTGACGCGACGACCCAGCCGCGCTCGAGGCGGCCGAGTACGAGTGGCCTGATGCCCTGAGGGTCACGCGCGGCGTACAGAGTGCTCTCGTCCATGAAGACGAAGCAGTACGCGCCCTTGACCGAGGGGAACGTCTCCATCGCCGCCTGCTCCAGCGACTGGTCGGGACGCGACGCCAGCAGCGCGGT
This sequence comes from Nocardioidaceae bacterium, assembly GCA_013811715.1. Classification (GTDB taxonomy): domain Bacteria; phylum Actinomycetota; class Actinomycetes; order Propionibacteriales; family Nocardioidaceae; genus JACCUS01. The sequence goes on along the minus strand of JACCUS010000440.1, from coordinate 3,422 downwards.
GACGAGGTCGGTGTCCGTGGACGCCTCAGACGTGTGGGTGGGCACGTCGAGGGCGCCGTTGCGGCGAGTCAGCTCGTCGACCTGTCGCGCGAGGTCGCCGGCGTTGGTGAGGTTGCCGTTGTGGCCGAGAGCGAGGGAGCCGGTCGGGGTGGAGCGGAAGGTCGGCTGGGCGTTGTGCCAGACGCTCGACCCAGTGGTCGAGTAGCGGGAGTGCCCGATGGCGAGGTGGCCCTTGAGCGACGCGAGCGTCGGCTCGTCGAATACCTGCGAGACCAGCCCCATCTCCTTGTAGACGAGGATCTGCCGGCCGTTGCCGACCGCGATGCCCGCCGACTCCTGGCCGCGGTGCTGGAGGGCGTAGAGGCCGAAGTAGGCGAGCTTGGCGACGTCTTCGCCGGGGGCCCAGACGCCGAAGACACCGCAGGCGTCTTGGGGTCCGCGCTCCTGCGGGTCGAGATCGTGGGTCAGCAGCCCATCTCCGCGAGGCACTCCGACAGTCTAGGGGCTGGCAGCTCAGATTCCGGCATCGGCGAGCCGCTCGAGCAGCAGCGCCTCAGCCAGACAGACCGGGCGAACTCGCCACGAGGACACTGGGTCAACGACCCGCTGCCCGCCGCCCACCGACGCAAGGCACGATGTACCCATGCACGGCCGTTCACACTCTCACTGGTGGGGCGTGGTCCTGGACGCACCCGACGCGCGGGCTCTTGCTTGGTTCTACGCCGATCTGCTCGGGTGGAGGCTCGCCAAGGACGAGCCTGACGATGCAGCCGTCGTGCCGCCTGAAGAGGGGAAGTATCTGAGCTTCCAGACGTCGCCTGAGTACGTGCGCCCGGTCTGGCCACCCGCTCTGGGTGCTCAGCAGACGATGATGCACCTCGACCTGGAGGTGGGCGACCTCGAAGCCGCGGTCGCCCACGCGCTTCAGCTCGGCGCAGAGATGGCTGAGCACCAGCCCCAGGACAACGTCCGGGTGCTGCTCGATCCGGCGGGGCACCCCTTCTGCCTCTACGTGGACGAGTAGTAGTCAGCCCCCCAGGACGGGTGGCTCGTGGCGACTTCAGCGCCAGAGCCGGCGCCGCGAGGTGATTCGGGACCACCGTCAGAGGCGGATCAGAGCAGCGGCAGGTACGCCGACAGGTCCGACCGCTCTCCCGACGCGCGGATTCGGCCGTCCCCGACTCCCCGCGCGAAATTCTCGGTGCCGCGAGCCAGCGCCAGCCACGTCGCCGCGCCCGTCTCGACGACCGCGGGCGGTGTGCCGCGGGTGTGGCGGGCGCCCTCGATGCACTGCGCGGCGGCGTACGGCGGCACCCGTACCTCGACGCTCTTGCCGGGCGCGCGCTGGGTCAGCACGGCGAGGAAGTGCCGCACCGCGGCGCGTACGTCGTTGGGCTCGGCGGCCCGACCGCCGCTCTCGGCGGAGTCGATCCGATCCAAGACCTCGGCGAGCTCCCCGGCAGACAGTGGGCGCACACGCGAAGGCATCCCCCCAGCCTAGAGATGGGCCCACCTGTCGATCGCGAGGGATCGGGACCGCGCCCTCCACTGGTCAGTCGAACCGGTCGGATCCTCGATCTACTCTCCGAGCGCGGCGGGAAGAGTCGCAGACCAGGCGGCTCGCAGCTCGGCGACCCCGACCCGGAACTCGCCCTGCACCTCCAGCTCGGCCGCCTCGCCCACCCCATTGGTGACCCCGATTCGCGCATGCGCCAGCCCCCGCGCGGAGCACGCTTCGGCGAACCGCGACTCCTCCCCGCTCCGCACCGCCACTATCGCCCGTGCCGCGGACTCGCTGAACAGCGCCACGAAAGGCTCGAGGCCGTCCGGCGCCCAGACCCGAGCCCCGACGCCGTACCGCAGACACGACTCGACCAGGGCCTGCGCCAGCCCGCCGTCCGACAGGTCGTGCGCGGCGTCGACCAGCCCCTCCCGCGAGGCGTCGACGAGCAGTCCGGCGAGCCGCTGCTCGGCCGGGAGGTCGACGACCGGCGGTCTCCCGCCCAGGTGCCCGTGTACGACGTGTGCCCACTCCGAGCCGCTGAGCTCGTCTCGCGTCGTGCCCAGCAGGTAGATCTGCTGACCTTCGGTTCGAAAGCCGAGCGGGGTCCGCCGGGTCACGTCGTCGAGCACACCCAGCACACCGACGACCGGGGTCGGCAAGATCGCCGCCTGCCCCGTCTGGTTGTAGAAGCTGACATTGCCGCCGGTGACCGGCAGGCCCAGCGCCTGGCAGCCGTCGGCCAGCCCGCGGGTCGCCTCCGCGAACTGCCACATCACGTCCGGGTCCTCGGGTGCCCCGAAGTTGAGGCAGTCGGTCACCGCCAGCGGCCGCGCCCCGCCCACCGCCACGTTGCGGTGGGACTCCGCGAGCGCAAGCTGCGCGCCGGCGTACGGGTCGAGCTTGGCGAAGCGGCCGTTGCAGTCGATCGACACGGCCACCCCGAGCCCGGTCTCCTGGTCGACGCGCACGACGCCAGAGTCCTCCGGCTGTGCGAGCACGGTGTTGCCGCGCACATAGCGGTCGTACTGATCGGTGATCCACGACCTGTCGCACAGGTTCGGCGACGCGACCAGGCGCAGCATCGTCTCACGGAGCTCCTCGCCGCCGAAGGGACGCGACAGCGCTTCCGCCGCGTCGGCCCGCAGGGAGTCCTGCGAGGACGGTCGGGCGAACGGCCGCTCATAGACCGGGCCGTCGTGCGCGACGGTGCGCGGCGGCACGTCGACGATCGTCTCGCCGTGCCACTCCACCACGAGCCGGCCACCACGTGCCCGCTCCGCGGCCGACACCTCTGTGACCTCGCCGATCACATTTGCGTCGACATCCCACTTCTCACAGATCCGCATGAAGGGCTCGACGGCGGCAGGCGCTACGACCGCCATCATCCGCTCCTGCGACTCGCTCATCAAGATCTCCTCGGGCGCCAGTGACGCGTCACGCAGCGGCACCCGGTCGAGCCACACGTGCATGCCGCCCTCACCGGCGCTGGCGAGCTCCGAGGTCGCGCAGGACAGGCCGGCGCCACCGAGATCCTGGATTCCGGCGACCAGGCCCCCCGCAAACAGCTCGAGCGTGCACTCGATCAGCAGCTTCTCCATGAACGGGTCACCGACCTGCACGCTCGGCCGCTTGCCGGGACCGCCCGTCTCGAAGGTCTCCGACGCCAGCAGCGAGACGCCACCGATGCCGTCGCCACCGGTCCGCGCGCCGTACAACACCACCTGGTTGCCCACCCCGGACGCCTTCGCGAGGTGGATCTGCTCGTGACGCATCACGCCTACACACAACGCGTTGACGAGCGGGTTGCCGACGTACGACGGGTCGAAGACGACCTCACCGCCGACGTTGGGCAGCCCCAGACAGTTACCGTAGCCACCGATCCCCGCCACCACACCGGGGAGGACCCTCCGGGTGTCGT
>JACCUS010000428.1 GCA_013811715.1 Nocardioidaceae bacterium | reverse complement strand
GACGAGCCGACCGCCGCCGCCGAGAAGACCTACCGACCGGGAGCACCAGCGGCGATCACGCTGACGCCGGCGACCGACGAGAACACCGTGGGCGAGCAGCACTGCGTCACCGCGCAGGTCCGCGACGAGTTCGGAAACCCGGTGGAGGAGGGCACCGTCGTCCGGTTCGCCGTGGCCGGCGCCAACGCGCGGGTCGGCTCGGATGGCACGGACGGCTTCGGGTCCGCGGAGTTCTGCTACACCGGCACGGTCTCCGGCGCTGACGCCATCACGGCGTACGCCGACACCGACAACGACGGCTCACGCGACGCCGGCGAACCCATCGCCGCAGCGACCAAGGTCTACCACCCCGGAAACCCGGCCGCCGTCGTCCTCACCCCACCGACCGACCAGAACCGCGTCGGCGACGAGCACTGCGTCACAGCGACCGTCGTCGACGCGTTCGGCAACCCCACCCCAGGCGTCACGGTCCGGTTCGCGGTGGCCGGGGCCAACACGGCCGCCGGCACCGACCAGACCGACGCGGCCGGCCAGGCGGCGTTCTGCTACACCGGGACGCGCACCGGGCTCGACACGATCACGGCGTACGCCGACACCGACAGCGACGGCACGAACGACGAGACCGAACCCGAGGGCACAGCCACCAAGCTGTACCAGCCTGGAGACCCCGCCACCGTGGTCATCACCCCGCCGACCGACGAGAACGTCGTGGGTGACCAGCACTGCGTGATGGCCCAGGTGGCAGACGGGTTCGGCAACCCGACGCCCGGCATGACCGTGCGCTTCACCGTCGCCGGCGCCAACTCGCGCGCGGGCGCCGACCAGACGGACGAGCTCGGGCAGGCGGAGTTCTGCTACACCGGGACGACCGCTGGTCTCGACACGATCACCGCGTACGCCGACACCGACGGGGACGGGATGAACGACGCGACCGAACCCGAGGGCGCAGCTACGAAGTTGTACCAGCCCGGCGCGCCTGCGACTGTCGAGGTGGAGCCCGCGACCGACGAGAACGTAGTCGGTGACGAGCACTGCGTCGTCGCTACGGTCCGCGACCCCTTCGGCAACGTCGTCCCCGATGTGCTCGTGGAGTTCACCGTCACCGGGGCGAACGTTGCCGGTGGCACCGACACCACCGACGCGGCCGGCCAGGCCCGGTTCTGCTACACCGGGACCACCTCGGGTGTGGACACGATCCGGGCCACCGCCGACGCCGACGGCGACGGCACCGCCGAGGCTGGAGAACCCACCGGCGTCGCGACGAAGGCGTACCGCCCCGGCGAGCCGGCGAGCGCCGTCCTTGAGCCACCCGCCGCCACCAACACGGTCGGCGAGGAGCACTGCGTCACCGCCGTCGTCCGTGACGAGTTCGGCAACCTCGTCGGCTCGGGCCACCAGGTGGTCTTCACCGTGACCGGCGCGAATCCGCAGGGCCCCGCCGTGCGGACAACCGACGCCGACGGCCGCGCCACGTTCTGCTACACCGGGACGAGGACCGGCGAGGACGTCATCGAGGCCTACGTCGACAATGACGAGAACCGGCAGTTCGGCCCGGGCGACGTCCTGGCGACACCGGCCTCGAAGACCTACACGCCGGGAGCGCCCTTCGCGGTGACCATCACCCCTGCCGCCGACACGAACACGGTCGGAGACGAGCACTGCGTGACCGCGACCGTGGTCGACGAGTTCGGCAACCCGACCCCAGGTGTGACCGTCCGGTTCGCGGTGGCGGGCGCCAACACGGCGAGCGGCACCGACCAGACCGACGCCGACGGAACCGCGGAGTTCTGTTACACGGGCACCAGGGCCGGCGTGGACGCCATCTCGGCGTACGCCGACAGCAACAACGACGGTGACCGGGACGTCGCAGAGCCGCAGGGCGCGGCGACGAAGACGTACGTCCCGGGCACGCCGGCACGTCTGACGTTGTCGCCGAAGCAGGCGGTCAACGTCGTCGGAGACGAGCACTGCGTGACGGCGACCGTGACCGACGCCTTCGGCAACCCGACGTCTGCGGTCGAGGTCGACTTCGCTGTGGCCGGCTTCAACGCCACCAGCGGTGAGCGCACGACCGACGGGAGCGGGCGGGCGGAGTTCTGCTACACCGGACAGCTGCCCGGTGAGGACGCCATCCGCGCCTTCGCCGACCTCGACCGTGACGATGTGCAGGACGTTGGCGAGCCGGCCGACTTGGCCGCCAAGACGTATGTCGTGCCGCCGAGCACCCCTGGCTGCAGGGTGGCCATCACCGACGGTGGCTGGATCATCGCGGCCAACGGGGACCGGGCGAGCTTCGGCGGCAACGCCAAGGCGCTCAGCTCGTCATCGGTCTCCGGTGAGCAGGTCTACACCGACCACGGACCGGTGCAGCCGATGCAGGTCAAGTCAGTCGAGATGCTGGCACTCACGTGCACCGCCAACAAGCGGGAGGCAACGCTGTATGGCCTCGCGAAGGTGGACCAGATGCTCAACACGGTTCCGTTCCGGATCCGGCTGCGCGACTCTGGCCAACCCCGCCGCGGCGACATGTACGGCATCCTCGTCGGTAACGGCTACTACTCGGGAGAACAGCCCCTGCAAGGCGGCAACGTCGTGATCCGGTGACGCGCCCCGGCGCCGATCGGGCCGGCGCCCTCATCAAGCGTGCTCGGCTTTCTCTTCGCCCGCGCCGACCGTTTCCAGCTCCTCGTAGAGCCGTCGGAAGTACGTCGCACCGTGCACCAAGGGACGTACCAGGTTGCCAGCCAACCAGCCGTCGTGCTCGGCAGCGCCACTGTCGAGATGGGTGTGGCGGTTGCCACGCCCGCCGGTGACAAGAACCAACGTCGCGGAGCCTCGTCGGTCATGGCGACATCGTGGCACAAGGGTCAGGCCTTCGTCTGAAGCTGCGCGGAGAGCACTCCCAAGGGTCGCGCAGACGAATCCTTGGGCCGGGCGCTTCTCGAGTTTACGTCACCAGGCAGCGGGTACGCCTGCAAACGACGACGACAAAGGAGGGTCGCGACATGCCGAAGACCACGAAGGAGGGCAAGGCGAAGCAGACTGAGTTGCCGAGCACGATCCAGCGCTCAGACGCCAAGGCGCAGCGGACCTTCGCCAAGGCGCACGACTCGGCCGCCGAAGAGTACGGCGAGGGCCAGCGGGCGCACCGCGTCGCCTACTCGGCGCTCAAGCACACCCACGAGAAGGTCGGCGACCATTGGGAGCCAAAGAAGGGAAAGGGGCCTTCCGACAGGCAGGCGGCCGGTGGACGCGACACCAAGAGGAAGACCGCTGGCGGCGTCGACGCCAACTCCTCGAAGCAGCATCTGCAAGAGGTGGCGCGAAGGCTTGACATCACGGGCCGATCCAAGATGGACAAGAAGGAGCTGGTCGACGCGATCCGGAAGGCGAACGCCCGGAAGACCCGGCAGTCCCGCAAGAAGTCCTGACACGCCGTCCACTCCTGGCCACATGCCCACCGGCTTCACCGACGGCGGCGACCTGGTGGCGACGCCGTGGAACTACCCCGGGGTGGCGGCGCCACACTCGGGCCTGCTCGTCGCGGCGCAATCATCCTACCTGGGACCTCGAGATGCGCGAGGATGCAGTTTCGCTGCCGCTCGGAATGCATTCTCACGCATCTCGCACCGAGGGGCCAACACCCATCGGTTTGTCGCGCCGCCAGACGGGTATGGCTTGGGGACACCCCGAAGGAGCCCCCCATGCCGAAGACCACGAAGA
>JACCUS010000415.1 GCA_013811715.1 Nocardioidaceae bacterium | reverse complement strand
GAGGTGCACGCTCTCAACGCCAGCGGCCGGGCCGGCTCTGGCGTCGACGCTGCGGCCCTGCGAGCTGAAGGGCGCTCGGCGATGCCGTTTCGTCACCACCCTGCTGCGGTCACGATCCCGGGATGCGTCGACGGATGGCTGGCCCTTCACGACCGGTTCGGCTCGCGCCCGCTCGGGGAGCTCCTGGCACCGGCGGTCGCCCTAGCCGGCGCCGGGTTCCTCGCCAGTCCGCTGCTTGCCGGCTCGCTCTCACTGGTCGACGAGCAGTCGCGCCACAACCTCGTCGAGTTGGCTGATCAAGCGACGGCACCGGGCGCGCTCGTGTGGAGGCCGGGCGTAGCGAGAACGCTGGAGGCCATCGGCTCACAGGGGCGAGCCGGCTTCTACGGCGGCGAGTTCGGGCGCGGCCTGGTGGAGCTGACCGGCGGCCTCATCAGTGCCGCCGATCTCGATGCAGGACAAGCCGACTGGAAGTCAGCGCTGGGTGCCGAGGCGTTCGGGGTCACGTTGCACACGATCGCCCCGAACTCCCAGGGCTACCTCACGCTCGGCGGTGCGATCGCCGCGGAGACCCTCGGCCTGCCGGAGGATCCCGACTCACAGGAGTGGCTCGACGTCTTGGTGCGCGCCGCCGTCGTTGCCGGAACAGACCGGCCTGCTGTGCTGCACGAAGGGGCGGACGGTCACGAGCTGCTCGAGGTCATCGCAGAGCGGGCCCGGACGGCGGCAGGCGGCGCCGGCGCCGAGGTCGACGCATCGCCGACCGCCGACGGCGACACCACCTACCTGTGCACGGCCGAGCGCGGCGGCTTGGCGGTGAGTCTGATCCAGTCCAACGCCTCGGGCTTCGGCTCCGGCCTCGTGGAACCGTCGACGGCGATCAACGTGCAGAACCGGGGACTGGGATTCAGTCTGCAGGAGGGCCATCCGGCCGAGCTGGCGCCAGGGCGGCGGCCGCCGCACACGCTCTCGCCGGCGCTGGCCACGCGCCCCGACGGACGTCGTGTCGTGTTCGGCACCATGGGCGGCGATGCCCAGCCCCAGATCCTGCTGCAGCTGGCGGCGCGTCTGTTCCATCACGGCGAGCGCGTCGGCTCGGCGGTGGCAGCTCCCCGGTGGGTACTACGCGGGCCAAGCACCGGCTTCGACACGTGGGACGGCGACGCTCTACCGAGCCTCGTCGTGGAGGGCCACGCCCCCGACGCCTGGGCGACGGCACCGTTTGGCTATGCCGTCCGACGCAGCGACTCGTTCACCAGCGAGTTCGGGCACGCCCACGCCATCGTCGACGACGGCGAGGCGCTTCATGCCGCCGCCGACCCAAGGGCGGTCATCGGCTCAGCAGCCGGTCGATGAGGCGTACATCTCCTCGCTGGTCACCCCGGTCTGCTTGCAAGGCGCCGTGAGCAGACGGGTCGTGATCATTGGCGCCGGCATCGTGGGTTCGGCACTGGCCGCATACCTGTTCGAGAGCGGAGGCGTCGATGTGACGGTGATCGAGCGGGGCCCGAACAACCGGCTGGTGGGGTCCACCGGGCTCGCACCGGGGTTTGTCGGGCTGCTTGGCGAGTCGCCGGTGATGACCGGGCTGGCACGCGCCAGCGCCGACTGCTACGAGCGCTGTCGCACCCGTACGTGTACGGAACCCTCCACGGCCGCAACGCCGCTCAGTCGCCATTCGTGCGTTGGCCCGAGCACCACGTCTACGCCCGTGACCACGGCGACCGGCTCGGCCTCGGCACCTACGACCACGCCCCCCTCGCGGTGGCCATCGACCAGGTCGGGACCGACGCCGAGCAACCTTGGCCGGCGGAGCTCTTCGATCCGGCGGTCGCCAAGGCGCTTACCCTGCTGCCGCCAGATCAGCGCTTCATCCCCGAACGGCGGGTCAGCGGGGTGTTCTCCATGACCGCAGACAACCTGCCGCTACTCGGACCGATCGAGGAAGTTCGAGGTTTGTGGGCGGCCGAGGCGCTGTGGGTCACGCACGCCGCTGGCGCCGCTCGCACACTGGCGCAGATGATGGCTGGTACCTCACCCGGCATCTCCAGTCTCGAGGCGCTTCGTCCAGGACGCTTCACCGGCCAGCGGGCCGACGACCTGAACGACCGCGCCCTGCGCATGTACCGCGACATCTACGCCGCCGCCTGAGGCCTTCGCCACGACGGTCAAGCGCCTCGGGACTCGAGCCATGTCAGCGCAGGAGTGGGACGACCTCTTCTGCGAAGCGCGCCATCTGCTCGTCGGCCTTCTTGTACGGGTCGCCGATCAGGTGCGGGAAGA
>JACCUS010000380.1 GCA_013811715.1 Nocardioidaceae bacterium | reverse complement strand
GTCCTGGCTAGCGCTAGCCGAGGGCGCGGCCGACGGCGAGGGCGCGGGTGTCGGGCGCGGCGATCCGGGCCGCGTCCGCCGCCAGGTCGTCGGCCTGCTGCTGGGAGCGACGTTCGGACTCGACCCGGGCCTCGTAGGCGGCCACCTCGTTGGCGACTCGGTCGGAGTCCCACCCGAGCAGCGACGCGATCAGCTCGGCAGCCGGCCGGGCGGCGGCGGTGCCCCGATCGGGTGTCTCGATCGAGATGCGGGTGCGCCGGGTCAAGACGTCGTCTAGGTGCAGCGCGGCCTCGTGGCTGGCGGCGTACCTGATCTCCACCCGCAGGTACTCCTCCGCGCCCTCGGCCGGGTCGAGCAGGGACTTGTCCTCGAGGGCTAAGTCCAGCAGCTCCTCGGTCATCGAGCCGTAGCGGTTGAGCAGCCACTGCATCCGCCAGACGGGCAGGTCGACGCGCCTCGCCAACCGGTCGACCTGGTTGACCATCGCGTGGTACCCCTCGGCTCCGATCAGTGGAGTGTGCTCGGTGACGCTGGGCGGCTTCGGCCCACCCACGTCCTCGAGGGCGGCGTCGATGGCATCGGCGGCCATCACCCGGTAGGTCGTGTACTTGCCGCCCGCGATCGAGATGAGCCCGGGCTGTGGACGGGCGACGGCGTGCTCGCGGGACAGCGCAGAGGTGGACTCGCTCTCACCGGACAGCAGCGGCCGGAGTCCGGCGTACACCCCCTGGATGTCGTCATGGGTCAGTGGCACCGACAAGACGGCGTTGACGTGGTCGAGGATGTAGTCGATGTCGGCCCGGCTCGCGGCCGGATGGGACCTGTCGAGCGTCCAGTCGGTATCGGTCGTGCCGATGATCCAGTGGGTGGTCCAGGGGATCACGAAGAGCACCGACTTCTCGGTCCGCAGGATCATGCCCGTCTCGGAGTTGATGCGATCACGCGGTACGACGATGTGGACTCCCTTCGACGCGCGCACGTGGAAGCGCCCCCGGCCACCGGCCATGGTCTGGATGTCGTCGGTCCACACACCAGTCGCGTTGACCACCACCGCCGCCTCGACGTCGACCTCGTGCCCGGTCTCGACGTCGCGCACCCGGGCGCCGACTATGCGCTCACCGGCATGGTGCAGCTTGACCACCTCGGCCGAGTTCAGCAGTGTCGCCCCGTAGGTGGCTGCGGTCCGTGCCACCGTGAGGGTGTGCCGGGCGTCGTCGGCCTGGGCGTCGTAGTACATCAGGGCCCCGGTCAGCGAGCCGCGTTTGAGTGCGGGCGCCAGCCGCAGGGCACCGCCACGGGTGAGATGCCGGTGCCGTGGAACCGACCTCGCCCCGCCCATCGAGTCGTAAAGCGTCATCCCCAGGCTGACATAGGGACGTTCCCAGAATCGATGAGTCAACGGATACAGAAATGGGACTGGTTTGACCAGATGCGGGGCGATTCGAGTCAACATGAGCTCACGCTCCCGCAGCGCCTCACGGACCAGTCCGAAATTGAACTGCTCGAGGTAACGCAGGCCGCCGTGGAACAGTTTCGACGAGCGAGACGACGTGCCGGAGGCAAAGTCGCGGGCCTCGACCAATGCCACCGACAACCCACGCGTCGCCGCATCGAGCGCCGCACCTGCACCGGTGACGCCGCCACCAACCACCAAGACATCGAAGCTCCGGCTGGCCAACCGCTCCCAGGCGTTCGTGCGGCGCGCCTGGTCGAGGCGAACTGGCGTTGGCATGAAGCGCACCCTCCGTCACGTCGTTGACCGCACCATTGCTCCGGTCCTAGTGTCTTACACGATAACCATCCGTGCAGCGGTCCGGCAGCGCCTGGACGCTCGAAGCCTGGGAGGGCGCAACCGTGAACTTCGGAGAAATCCTGTTGAGTGAGATTGTCGGTACGGCGGCCCTGACGCTGCTCGGCTGCGGCGTGGTGGCCAACGTCGTACTCGGTAAGACGAAGGGCTTCAACGGCGGCTTCCTGATGATCAACATCGGGTGGGGCTTCGCGGTCATGGTGGGCATCTTGGCCGCCTACAAGACCGGAGCACACCTCAACCCCGCGGTGACGTTCGGCTTCATGGCGTCCGGTGTCGACGAGTACGTGCCCGGTATCGACGTCAATGCCAGCAACACGATCGCGTACCTGCTCGGCGAGATGATCGGCGCGTTCCTCGGCGCCGTGCTGTGCTGGGCGTCGTACAAGAACCACTTCGACGACGAGGAGGCAGACGCCGCCACCAAGCTGGCCGTCTTCTCGACCGGTCCGGCCATCCGCAACACGCCCTGGAACCTCGTCACCGAGATCATCGGCACCTTCGTCCTCGTGTTCGCCATCTTGGCGATGATCGCGGGCACCTCGGCAGACGGCGGGCCGGCCAGTCTCGGCTTCTTGGTCGTCCCCTTCATCGTGGTGGTGATCGGTACGTCGCTCGGTGGGCCCACTGGCTACGCCATCAACCCGGCACGCGATCTCGGCCCCCGCATCGCCCACCTGGTGCTGCCGTTCCGTGGCAAGGGCGACAGCGACTGGGGCTACTCCTGGATCCCCGTCGCCGGGCCGATCATCGGCGGCGTCGTCGCCGGTCTGGTCGGGAACGCGATGTTCTAACCGCCCTGCGGGCTCGTCCTGACCAACCAACCGAGAATAGGGAGCGCAGATTCAAATGAGCGAATACGTTGCAGCAGTCGACCAGGGCACCACGAGCACGCGGTGCATGGTCTTTGACAAGTCGGGCTCGGTAGTCGCCGTCAGCCAGATGGAGCACGAGCAGATCTTCCCGCGCGCCGGGTGGGTCGAGCACGACGGCAACGAGATCTGGGTCAACACCCAAGAGGTGATCCGCGGGGCGTTGGACAAGGGTGGCCTCGAGCCGTCGCAGATCGTCGCGCTGGGCATCACCAACCAGCGCGAGACGGCGATCGTCTGGGACAAGACCCCCGGGCCGCCGATCTACAACGCGATTGTCTGGCAGGACACCCGTACGCAGAAGATCTGTGACGAGCTGGCCGCGCTCGGCGGCGGCAACGACCGCTACAAGGACCGGGTCGGGCTGCCGTTGGCGACGTACTTCTCCGGGCCGAAGGTCCGCTGGGTCCTCGACAACGTGGACGGTGCTCGGGAGAAGGCCGAGTCCGGCGACCTGGCGTTCGGCAACATGGACACCTGGGTGCTGTGGAATCTCACCGGCGGCACGGACGGCGGCGTACACGTCACCGATGTGACCAACGCCAGCCGAACTCTGCTGATGGACCTGTCGAGCCTGTCGTGGGACGAGCAGATCGCTGCGGACATGGCTATCCCGATGTCGATGCTGCCGGAGATCAGGTCGTCCGCGGAGGATTACGGCCACGTCAAGTCAGGGCCGCTCGAGGGCACGCCGGTCGCCGGCATCCTCGGCGACCAGCAGGCCGCGACGTTCGGCCAGGTGTGCTTCGAGGTCGGCATGGCCAAGAACACCTACGGCACCGGAAACTTCATGCTGCTCAACACCGGAGAAGAACAGGTTCCGAGCGAGAACGGCCTGCTCACCACGGTCTGCTACAAGATCGGCGACCGGCCGCCTATCTACGCACTGGAGGGCTCGATCGCGGTCACCGGCGCGCTGGTGCAGTGGATGCGCGACAACCTCGGCATCATCAAGGACGCCCCGGAGATCGAGAAGCTGGCCCAGACTGTTGATGACAACGGCGGCGCTTACTTCGTGCCCGCGTTCTCGGGCCTGTTCGCTCCGCACTGGCGTTCCGACGCCCGCGGCGCGCTGGTGGGGCTGACGGGCTTCGTCAACAAGGGCCACCTGGCTCGCGCCGTGTTGGAGGCCACCGCCTTCCAGACGCGGGAGGTGGTCGACGCCATGAACGCCGACTCGGGTGTGGTGCTGACGGAGCTCAAGGTCGACGGGGGAATGGTGGTCAACGAGACCCTCATGCAGTTCCAGGCCGACATCCTCGACGTCGACGTCGTACGCCCGAAGGTCGCAGAGACGACGGCGCTCGGCGCCGCCTACGCCGCTGGCCTGGCCGTCGGCTACTGGTCCGACGAGGAGGAGCTGCGCAAGAACTGGGGCGAAGACAAGCGTTGGACGCCACAGATGGACAATGACGCGAGGGAGCAGACCTACCGCAACTGGAAGAAGGCGGTCACCAAGACCCTCGACTGGGTCGACTCCGACGTCGACTGACCGGGAGGGCCGGCGATGCCGCACCACGTCCAGGGAGTGATCGCGCGCGAGAAGGGCGCCGAGGTGGAGCGCACCACCATCGTCGTCCCAGACCCGGGTCCGGGGGAGGCGGTGGTTCACGTTCAGGCATGCGGGGTCTGCCACACCGACCTGCACTACCGGGAAGGGGGCATCGGCGCGGACTTCCCGTACCTGCTCGGCCACGAGGCCGCCGGAGTCGTGGAGTCGGTGGGAGCAGGGGTCACCGATGTAGCCCCGGGCGACTTCGTGATACTCAACTGGCGCGCGGTTTGCGGGAGGTGCCGCGCCTGTCGCCGCGGGCGGCCGTGGTACTGCTTCAACACGTACAACGCCGCTCAACCGATGACCCTCGACGACGGAACCGTGCTGTCGGCCGCTCTCGGGATCGGCGCGTTCGCCGAGAAGACGCTCGTCCACGCCGGGCAGTGCACCCCGGTCGACCCGGCGGCTCCCGCGACCGCTGCCGGTCTGCTCGGTTGCGGCGTGATGGCCGGGCTGGGTGCGGCGATCAACACCGGCGGGGTGGGTCGGGGAGACTCGATCGCAGTCATCGGCTGCGGAGGAGTCGGTGCGGCGGCGGTTGCGGGTGCGCGGCTTGCCGGCGCTGCGAAGATCATCGCCGTCGATCTCGACGCGCAGAAGCTGGAACAGGCCATGCGGCTCGGCGCCACCCATGCGGTCGACGCGAGGTCGGCGGACGTGGTCGAGGCCGTTCGACAGCTCACCGACGGTTTCGGAGCAGATGTCGTGGTCGACGCGGTCGGGCGTCCCGAGACCTGGAAACAGGCGTTCTACGCGCGCGACCTCGCGGGCACCGTCGTGCTGGTCGGTGTACCGACGCCCGAGATGATGCTCGAGATGCCGCTCATCGACCTCTTCGGACGCGGCGGCTCGATGAAGTCGTCGTGGTACGGCGACTGCCTTCCTAGCCGGGACTTCCCCATGCTCATTGACCTGTACCTGCAAGGGCGGCTCCCACTGGACGCGTTTGTGTCCGAGACGATCGGGCTGGGAGACGTCGAGGCAGCGTTCGACACGATGCGCACCGGTGACGTGCTGCGGTCGGTCGTGGTGCTGTGACCGACGTACGCATCGACCATGCCGTGACCAGCGGGACCTTCTCACTGGACGGCGAGACGTTCGAGGTCGACAACAACATCTGGGTGGTGGGCAACGACGAGGAGTGCCTCGTCATCGACGCCCCACACAGCGTGGCCGCGATCAGGCGGGTGGTCGACGACCGGCGGGTGCTTGCGATCGTGTGTACCCACGCCCACGACGACCACGTCCGGGTGGCGCCGGAGCTGGCCCGCGCGGTCGACGCGCCAGTACTGCTCCACGCCGACGACGCCCCTGTGTGGGAGCTCACGCATCCCGGCATGGAACCGGACGCTTCGCTCGAGGACGGGCAGCGCATCGTGGTCGGAGACACCGCGCTGACGGTGCTGCACACCCCCGGTCATGCTCCGGGGGCGGTCTGCCTGTACTCCGCCGAGCTTGGCGTGGTCTTCACTGGCGACACGTTGTTCAGCGGGGGGCCCGGGGCGACCGGTCGCAGCTTCTCCGACTACGGCACGATCATGGCCAGCATCAACGACCGGCTGTTCACCTTGCCGCCGGAGACGGTGGTGCACACCGGCCACGGCGACTCCACCACGATCGCCGCCGAACGCCGCGACCAATGACGTCCCGCCGGCGATCCCCCTGCCGCGGTTGCGGGAAACCTGCTGTCCAGAAGCGGGGGGGCTGCGGTGGTCCGGGGAGGCGCCAGCGACAAGGCGGGCCTGCTGGCCAATTGCGAGAAGTTCGCGCAACTGGGCGGATCGGTCGCCATCTACTCGCATTTCCAGGGGGTCTCGGCGGCAGGAGGACGCGTGGGCGATGACCGAACGTACCTAGACTTCGCCCGGCGAGCGGCTCTGACCGGCCGGGACGAAGGGGGGATCCCGGTCGGCGCTGCCCTCGTCGTCGACGACACCGTGCTGGGAGTGGGACACAACCAGCGGGTGCAGAGGGGCAGCGTCATCCGCCACGGCGAGACCGACTGCCTCGAGAACGTGGGAAGGCTGCCGGCCTCGACCTACCGCAGGTCGACGCTCTACACCACACTGTCGCCGTGTCCCATGTGCACCGGCACGGTGTTGCTCTACGGCATCGGACGGGTGGTGATCGGGGAGAGTACGACGTTCCGAGGCCCCGAGGAGCTGCTCCTGGAAGCCGGCATCGAGGTCGTGCAGATGAACGATGCGAAGTGCATCGCGATGATGACCGAATTCGTGCGTGCACACCCCGAGTTGTGGAACGAGGACATCGGGGTTTGATCGCAACAGCGCGGCATGCCCAGTCGGAGCGCTCGGTGTCCTTCCCTCAAGGACGTCAGCCGCAGGCGCGGTCGATGAGCGCGAGCGACCGCGCCTGGGTGGACCGGTCGGGCGAGACAATGACACGCTGCACGGGCTCGCCGGGAAGCCGGACGAAGACACCGAACGAGAACGTCTGCTTGCTTTCGGCCCGGGCGTGTGCATCACAGCGTCCCGAGGAACCGATCACGACCGGGATGCGCAACGTGTCGCCTGCGGGCCTCAGTATGACGGGCAGTTTCACGCCGGCGGCCGAGAAGTCCACCAGCACGCTGCCCGAAAGGCCGGTCACACCGAGGGCGACATGCCTGCCGTCGGCGCTGCTCGGTGGGCGTGTGACCAGCAGGCTGCCCGCCAGATACTCCCTCGTCCGGACGAAGACGGTCCGAAACGATGGGCCGAGCTCGATCGAGGCGACTTCGGCGACTCGTTCGAGGTAGCACTCGTGTGCCTGCAGCCGCCGGAGCAGCGCCTTCCCGTGTCCGTCGAGCTCGACTCGCTGCGCTCCCGCGCCGTCGATCGTGAGGACGACAAAGGGTGCGGCCCCGAGATCCGCGTCGCACCGGGCCGTGCCGTACGTGGTGTCAAGGTCGATCGTCTGACCGACGGCGAAGGTCGTGTCTTTGGGCGTCGCTGGCTGGTCGGTGAAACCAGGCCAGTACAGGCGCACGGCGGTCACCCGGATTGCGACAGACCTGGTGTTGGTGACCTGCACGTCGATGGACCGGCTACCTTCGGCGGAGCGGTACTGGACGAGTGTGACATTCAGACCACGGAAGTCATTTCCCCGAGGCGTCTCCTCCTCGGCCGGCCTGCGTTGCCCGGAGTCGGCGCCCACACAACCAGTCGCCGCGAGACACAGGGCCACGACAATGTGAGAAAGGTGATACCGCACCCCGTCGTGTCATTCCGCCCCGAGGTCGACGCCGCACTCGGATTTGGCGTGCCCTTCGATCGCCTCCGTGGCCCGCTGGAACTCAGGCCCATCCAGGCCAAGGGCTTGGATCTTCTGGGGCAGTTCCTGGATCACCTGGGGGTCGACACCCTCGGGGACCTCACCTCGCTGGAACGCGGCCAGGTCGTCCAACGTGATACCGGCGTCCTCCAGGACCTGCAAGAAGCCGCTGATCCCGTCTCCGAGCACCATCCAGTCGCCGCTGACCTCCTCGGGAGCAGCATCCTCGAGTTCACCGATCTTGGCCTCGAGATCCTCGAAGGACGTTTGGTCGATGTCGCCCTCCCCGAAGTCCGCGAACTCTGTCTTGGCCTCCTGCAACACCTCGCAGTAGTCCCCGCCGAACGGGTCTGGGGGACCGGTGGGTGTGCTCTCGGTGGGCTCGGTGGTCTCCGCGGGCTCCGTGGTCTCCGTGGTTTCCGTAGGCTCCGTGGTGCTGGCTGCGGTGGTCTCCGATGGGGCAGCGGTGTCGTCGTCACCGCCACAGGCCGTCAGCGAGGCCGCCATCAAGGCGGCCAACGCCAGGCCGAAGGACTTCTTCATCGCGTCTCTTTCCATGGTGTCGCTCGAGCGTGATCTATGCCCCCTCGCCTTCTTCGGCTTCAGAGAGCAGAACAACTGCCAATGGTACGCAGTGCGCAGGCGAACGGGGATGCAAATGCTCGGATCTCAGATCCACGTCACCGAAGGCTATGGGCGGAAGTTGCCGGTTTCCGTGACGGGAGGCGGTAGGCGTTGGCACACTGGCCCCGTGAGCTCCCCCGCAATTGTAGCGACCGCCCTGCAGGTGCGCTTCGGCCTGGTCGAGGCCGTGCGGCACCTCGACCTGATCGTCCCCAGCGGCGGCGCGACCGCTCTGGCCGGACGCAATGGCGCCGGCAAGTCCACCACGATGCGCGTGCTGGCAGGGGTGATCCCGCCTACCAGCGGCGAGGTCAAGGTGGCAGGCTTCGACGTACGTCGTCAGACCCTGGAAGCGAAGCGCGCGAGCGGGTTCTGCCCCGACGTCGGCGGCTTGGTTCCGCGCGCCACTCCCTGGGAGCACCTCCAGCTGTCCGCCCGGCTGCGCCAGCTGCCGCCCGGCTGGGAGCACGGCGCCCTTGAGCTGCTCGATCGGTTCGACCTCGGTGGGGCCGCGCATCGCGTCACGTCCGGGTTCAGCCACGGCATGGGACGGCGGCTGTCGGTGGTGCTCGCGGCGTTCCATCGACCGTCCGTGCTGCTTCTGGACGAACCGTTCGACGGGGTCGACCCCCTGGGTGTGGAAGCAACCATGGAGGTGGTCGCCGACGCCCGGAGCAACGGCGCCGCCGTCCTCATCTCCACCCACCTCATCGATCTGGCCGTTCAGGCGTGCGACGAGGCCGTTGTTCTGCGAGGAGGCTCGGTCGTGGCGGCGGCACCCGCTGACCAGCTACGTGGCGAGGACGGCGTCCGCGCCTACCGAGCCCTGCTGGCGTGAGGCGATCCCGCTGATGGCATCTGTGGTCGCTGAGGCCCGCCGTTCGGTGGGCGACGTCGTACCGCTCGTCGAGTTCCGGCTGGCTGGGTTGCGTGGGCACAACCGGCCGCGTGCGCTGGCCGGTCTTGCGTTGGTCCTGCTGCTCACGCTCGTGTTTGCCGTCGTCCCCGCGTTCGTCGAGGGCGCGGAGGTCTCCGAGCGGGTGGGCGAGATCATCTTGTTGCTGCCGACAGTCTTCCTCGCCTTCTTGTTGACCACCGCATTCGCGCTCATCGGAGCTGCGGGAGGGCGGGAGCTGTTGCCTCGAGAACAGGCGGCCGCATTTCCGGTGAGCCCGACTACCGACCACCTAGGCGCGCTGCTGCTGGCCCCGCTCAACATCGCCTGGCTGATGCAGGCATGGTCGCTCCTCGCCGTTGTCGCCTACGTGAACGGCAGCAACGGCCTGGCTACCGTCCAGCTGACGGTCTTGTCATGGTTGCTGATGGCCACCGCCCTCGCGCAGGTCCTCGCGTGGACGGTGGAATGGGTACGGCGGGGGCCGCACGGGGCCGCGCTGGTGCGCCTGGGTGGGCTGGCGCTCCTCCTCGTTGTTGTCGGCCTGGTTACCTCCGACTCGTTGACCAAGGCCTTGGACCAGAGCCCGACCGTGGAGGTCGTCATCGTCGCATTTAACGGCCGTGACGGCGGTTCGTGGGACAGGTGGCTGTGGGGGACGACGATCATCCTCGCCATCGGCCTGTTGGCGATCGTTGTCGGGGCCGGGCTGTGCCACGCTGTCGCCGGTCGACAGGCGCGGGACGAGGCCCGCGCCGAGGGCCGTACGGTGCAGCCGCGCGTGATGCCGCGTACGGAGTTCGGCGGTCTGGTTCGCACCGACCGGTCCAGCGTGTGGCGTTCGGTGCCCCTGCGACGTGGCTTCTTCATCCTGGCCGCGCTGCCGGGCATGGTCGCCGCCGCGGGTCAGCTGTCGTGGGACATGCTCCCCGTGATGCCAGGCCTGGTGGCCGCTGGCGGCGCGTTGCTGTTCGGAGTCAACGCCTGGTGCCTGGACGGTGCCGGGGCGCTGTGGCGAGACAGCCTGCCGGTCAAGCCGGAGATTGTCTTCGCTGCCCGGGTCTGGGTCCTCGTCGAGATGCTGCTTATCGCCACCGTGCTGACCCTGCTGATCGCCGGCGTGCGCGCCGATGGAGCTCCTACCTCAGCAGAGCTGACCGCTCTCGTCGCCACGGTCGTGGTGGTCTCCTTGCAAGTTGTGGCACGCTCGATGACCTGGTCGGTCCGGCGCCCCTATGCTACGGACCTCCGCTCTGCCCGCGGGACACCCGCGCCGCCGCTGGCAATGGTGGGCTACTCCGCCTACCTGGC
>JACCUS010000051.1 GCA_013811715.1 Nocardioidaceae bacterium | reverse complement strand
GCCACGGAGCGAGGAACCAGCTGGCTCGGAACGCTGGTCTTCGGACTGGTGTTTCAGCTGACCGACTCCTACCGGCCCGCCATCGTCGCGCTGATCGTCTTCTTCGCGGTGGGACTCGGAGTGCTGTGGCGGGTCGACGCTCGGCGCGGCATCGCCGAGGCGGGCAACCAGGCCCCAGCCGTCGTGTGACCAGGGCTCGGCCGGCGCGGAGGCGAGCCGTCGACACCCGGCGGTCCGCAGATCCCAGGCACAACACTTAGCCCGCTCATGTTGGTGTCTCAGCCGAATCTCAGGTGACTTCGGCATCATTGGCAGTGGGAATCATTGACCGCGAACGGACGTTGTTTCCCACATGGCCGCAGTGTGAGGAACGGCCACGAGGGGTACACGTACGACCATCAACGAGCCATCGACACCGTCGGGGAGACCACCATGTCAGAGCGAGCAACCCTGCGAGGGTCACGCCTCGGCGGGACCAGTTTCGAGGACGAGAGCGGCATCGAGTTCGCACCCCGTCAGCGCGTCAGCTACGACTGCGCCAACGGGCACGAGTTCGAGATCCCGATGGCCGAGGACGCCGACATCCCCTTCACCTGGGAGTGCCCGCGATGCGGCGCCGAGTCCCGGCAGCGGGACGGCTCCCAGCCGGAGGCCAAGGCCGACAAGCGGGCCCGGACGCACTGGGACATGCTGCTAGAGCGTCGGTCGATACCCGAGCTCGAGGACATCTTGTCCGAGCGGTTGGAGCTGCTGCGCACCGGTGAGATCGGGCCGGTGCACCTTCACCGCAGCCGCCGTTCGCGTGCCACCTCGAAGACGAGCCCGCGTACGACCTCGAAGACGAAGAAGACCGCCTGACCTGTCCAGGCGAGCATGAGCAAACGGCGCCGTCCCCCCGCGGGGCGGCGCCGTTGCCGTCATGGCTGGTCGTCGTCGGGCCGGAAGATCTGGTGCACGCCCCTGCGGGGACGGGCAGCGCCGTGTGCACCGTGCGCGAGATGACGCCTCGCCCTGCGGGCGGCGAGCGCGGCGAGCACTCTCCGGGCGAACGGCCGGGTGAACGGCAGCACGAGGAAGAACCCGAAGACGTCGGTGACAAATCCCGGCGTCAGCAGCAGGGTGCCGCCCACCAAGACGAGCGCGGCATCGGCGAGTTGCCGCCCGGGCATCTGGCCGGTGGCGAGGGCCTCGTTGAGCGCCACCCACGCTCGCCTCCCCTCACGCTTGACCAGCCAGCCGCCGAGTATCGACTCCACCACCAGCAAGATCACCGTCGGGAGCGCCCCGATCTCCTGGCCGACCTGGATGATCACGTAGATCTCGACGATCGGCAAGACCACGAACAGCCCGATCAGCAACACGGCCGGCATGTCAGCCTCCCACCTGTCGTCCGGAGATCAGTCTCCTGGCCTGCGCGATCCGGTGCGCGAGCGCCCACCGCGAGACTTGGATTAGCGCCTCTCGGACGATCGGCCCGTTCATCTTCGACTCGCCGTACTCGCGCTCGACGAAAGTGATGGGGACCTCCGCCACGGTGAAGCCAGCCGCGAGCGTGCGACGCGCGAGGTCGACCTGGAAGCAGTAGCCCTGCGACGTCACCGATTCCAGGTCGACCCCTTCCAGGGTCGTACGGCGAAAAGCCCTAAAGCCACTGGTCGCGTCGTGCAGCGGCAGCCCGAGCGCCAGCCGCACATAGGCGTTGCCGCCACGCGACAAGAGCTCACGACGCCGTGGCCAGTTCATGACCCGGCCGTCGCGGACCCAGCGGGCGCCCAGCACGAGGTCCGCCCCGTGGAGTGCCTCAAGCAGCCGAGGCAGCTGCTCGGGCAGATGAGAGCCGTCGGCGTCCATCTCGATCAACACGTCGTAGCCGTGTTCCATCCCCCATCCGAAGCCGGCAAGGTAGGCGACGCCGAGTCCTGCCTTGGCGGGCCGGTGCAGCACCTGCACCTTCGCGTCGTGCCCGGCCACCTTGTCAGCGATCTCGCCGGTCCCGTCGGGTGAGCTGTCGTCGACCACGAGCACGTCGAGCGCGGGCACGGACGCACGCACCCGGTCGATGACCAGCTCGATGTTGTCGGCCTCATTGTAGGTGGGCATCACCACGAGTCCACGCCCAAAGCTCACTGCTTCATCTTGCCAATCAAGCCTCTCTGGTCCAAGTACGCGTAGGCGGTCGATGCCAGCCCGAGCAGCGCAAGCACCAGCTCCACGGTGAAGCCGAGACGCACGCCCAAGGTGACGCCGCGCGCCAGCGTCACCTCCTCCGAGAGCACGTCACGGGTGCGTGGGGCGCTGACGTCCAGCACCGTCCCGTCGGCCGCGATGACTCCGCTGATTCCGTTCGTCGCCGCCACCACGAGGGCCCGCCCGGTCTCGACGGCGCGGTACCGCGAGATCGCGAACTGCTGCTCTAGCTGGCCTGTCCCGGTGTACGTCGCGTTGTTGGTCTGGACCACCAGCAGTTCGGCGCCGTGGTCGACCACGTCGCGGATGAGGCCGTCGTAGGCGACCTCGAAGCAGATGACGTCGCCGACGACCACCCCTCCGAGGTCGAGAACGCCGACCCGCTGACCGGACGTGAAGTCCCGGGGTATCTGGTCCAGGCGGTCGATGAACATGGTGAGGACGTCACGAAACGGGATGTACTCGCCGAACGGCACCGGATGGCGCTTGACGTACCGCTCCCCCGGCCCCGTCCGCGGGTCCCAGACGATGCCGACGTTTTGGACATGGTCCTCGTCCGGGCCGACGACCAGCGCGCCGACCAAGGTGGGGGCGGCGATCGCCCGGACGGCTGCGGAGATCTCGCGGTAGGCGGCGTCGTCGGCGTATGGGTCGATGTCGGTGGAGTTCTCCGGCCAGATCACCAGGTCTGGTCGTGGCTCGGTCCCCTGGGCCACCTCCTCAGCGTAGGACTCGGTGGTCGCGGCGTGGTTGTGCAGGACTGCGCGGCGCTCGAAGAAGGGGTCCAGCCCCGCTCCGGGCACGTTGCCCTGCACGGCGGCGACCCGCACCTGGGCGTATCCGCCCGCCGGGCCGGTAGGGAGCACCAGGGACAGGCCGACGACCACCAGCGCGCCAACGGATCCCACGACGCCGTACCACCGGTTGCCCCGTCGGCGCTCGACCGCACTGACAAGCAGCGCAACGACGAGGAGGGCGAGAAACGAGACCAGAGCCGTGCCCCCGAGGCGTCCGTAGCGGACGAATGCGGTGTCAACGAGGCCGAACGCAAGGGTCCCCCACGGCATCCCTCCGAAGGGGACGACTCCGCGCAGCACCTCGGCACCGACCCAGGTGACGGCGAAACCGAGCGGCCACCAGCGGTGTGGGCGGAGGCACGCCCAGGCCACCCCCATGGCCCCGTAGAACAACGCCTCCAGGAGGCTGAGCAGGATCCAGGCGTCTACGCCGATGATGGTGAGCCAGCCCATCAACGGCAACATGTTGCCGAGTCCGAACGCGAGCCCGTGCGCGAAGCCGCCTCTCACCCGACGTCCGCGGATGGTGACCATGAGTCCGGCGAGCCCTACGGGCATCAGCCACCAGAAGCCGAACGGAGGGAAGGCGACCGCCACCGCCAGCCCGCAGCCAGCCGAGACCACCACCGCCGCCACGGGGATCAGGGGAGCGCGAGATGGCATGCACGGAGACTACCTGGGCGTAGACGCGGGAAGAGCTCGATCCCCTTCGGACCGGACGCCGGTCCACTGGGTGTGGATCAAAGCGCCCGTTGTCTACTGGCGATCGAGCTCCCTCCGGGTCCACCCGTACCCGACGACCGCGGCCCGGTAAGCCGCGCCGCTGCTGAGATTGGCTGGAAAAACCAGGTGGCGCGGCCACTCGGACACCGTTCTCGTTGGACGGCCTGCCTAGTGGACTCGGGAACCTTGCCAAGCAGCGGCCCCTTCTGTCAAGCGGCTGCTGACCTGGGGATTCGTCCGAACATGCAGGTCATAGGCCCCCACCGGCTGCCGGGAGTTTGCCTGCTGTTTCCTAGTTGCTCGGCGTGTCGCGTACCGACACGCCGAACCGTGCCGCAAGAACGTGACCCCGTCAGCCCAGAGCCGCCGGTACCACGACGGTGCCCGTCGCCGTGGTGGCCACGATGGGTTCCGCCAACACTGCAGCTGCTGAGGCGCCCCGGTCGGGGCGGCTGCGGCAGACGACCCGGACCACCAACTCCAACGTGCGCGACCGAGTGCCCACGCGCGTGACGACCGCTTCGACCTCGAGCACGTCACCGGCCCGCACGGGAGCCTTGAACTGTACGTCGGAGTACGACGCGAGCAGGCCTTCATCACCGTCGGTGCGGATGCAGACCTCGGTGGCGACATCTCCGAACAGGCCGAGGCTGTACGCGCCATCGATGAGGTCGCCGGCGTAGTGCGCGTGGGAGTACGGCACATACCGGCGATGGGTGACAGTCATGCCGACGCGGGGGTCGTCACTCATCGGGGCGCCCGTTCCCGACAAGCTCGTGGACCAGGTAGCTGGCGACCTCCCCGGGCGTCGTGCCCCGTGTGAAGACCCGGTCGACGCCAAGGTCTGCGGCCTGTCTCTCCTCGAACCGCGGGCCGCCAATGATGAGCACCGGCCGTCTCGCGGCCGGATAGGACTCCCTGAACGCGGCCGACATCTCCATCGTGTTGAGGATGTGCGCGTCGCGCTGGGTCACGACCTGCGAAACGAGTACGGCGTCGGCGCGCTCCTCCTCCGCGCGCCTCACCAGATGCGGGACCGACACCTGCGCACCGAGGTTGACGACCCGCAGCTCGCGGTAGTACTCCAGCCCCTTCTCCCCGGCGAAGCCTTTGACGTTCAGGATCGCGTCGATGCCCACGGTGTGCGCATCGCTGCCGATGCAGCCACCGACCACGACCAGGCGGCGACGCAACGCCTTCTTGACCGCCGAGTTGACCTCCTTGGGCGAGAGCAGCGGGTACTCGCGCTCGACCACCTGGACTCTGCTGAGATCGACCAGATGGTTGACGCGTCCGTAGACGACGAAGAACGTGAAATCGGGTCCCATCGGCTTGGCGTGCACGACCATGGCCGGTTCGACGCCCATCTTGTTGGCCAGCTGCGCAGCGGCGCCCTCGGCTCGCTTGTCGTGCGGCACCGGCAGGGTGAACGACACCTGCACCATGCCGTCGCCGGTGGTGTCGCCGTACGGCCGGACTATCGGGCCCGCGCGCTGCGCATGTGGCCGGTCGTCTGTCACGTTGCCTCCAAGATCTCGGTGGCGGGGTTGTAGTAGCCGCCCGTCTTGCGGGCCACGCCGTCCAGCCCCTTGCCGCCGTCGGCCGGTCGCTTCATCAGGCCGAAGGTGCCGTCGGCGATGGAGTCCAGCAACCCGTTCTCATGGTTGATGATCCGTTCCAGCAGCTCGATCGACTCCGCCAGCACCTGCCGGGCGCGGTTGGCGATGAAGCCGTCGGGTCGTGGTGCGAAGTCCTCGGCGAGGCGGCCGGCCGCGTTGACCACGTACCGCACGTTCTGCAGGGCCAGGTCGCGGTCTGACAGCCAGGGCGTGACCACCGCCTCGGTCATCATGCCGACGAGCAAGATGTCTTGGTCGGTCATCGCCCCCGCGAGGTTGAAGAAACCGTCGAGCAGGTAACCGCGGAAGACGTCGCCGGTCATGTGTCGGGTGGGCGGCATCCACTTCAACGGTGCCTTCGGGAACAGCTGGCGGGCGAGCAGCGCGTGCGCGAGCTCGAGCCGGAAGCTGTCGGGGACGGCGGGGTCGATCTCGAAGGCGTGGCCGAGACCGAGCTGCCAGTCCTCCAGGCCCGCCTCCTTCGCGAAGTACTCGTTCAGCAGCTGGCTGACCGTCACGGTGTGCGCGGCCTCGACCGCGTCTGCGGTGGTGAGGTAGTTGTCCTCGCCGGTGTTGATGATGATGCCGGCGCGTGCATGCACCTGGCGGCTGAACCGCTGGTCGACGAAGGTGCGGACCGGGTTGATGTCGCGGAAGAGGATCCCGTACATGGAGTCGTTGAGCATCATGTCGAGACGCTCAAGACCTGCCAACGCGGCGATCTCCGGCATGCACAGGCCCGAGGCGTAGTTGGTGAGCCGCACGTAGCGGCCGAGCTCCTTGCTGGTCTCGTCGAGCGCAGCACGCATCAGCCGGAAGTTCTCCTGCGTGGCGTAGGTGCCGGCAAAGCCTTCCCGGGTGGGCCCCTCGGGGACGTAGTCGAGCAGGGACTGCCCGGTCGAGCGGATAACGGCGATGACGTCGGCGCCTTCGCGCGCGGCCGCCTGGGCCTGTGGCATGTCCTCGTAGATGTCACCGGTAGCGACGATCAGGTAGAGCCACGGCTTCTGCTCGGGGTCGCCCCAACGTCTGACGAGGCGTTCGCGCTCTTTGCGCCGGGCGTCGATGCGTCGTACCCCCGCGGCCACCTGCCTGCGGGCCGCAGCACGGGCACGGGTGGCGTCTTGTCCTTCCGGCATATCGAACCTGAGCTCCCCGACCGCTGCCTTCTGGGCCAGCGTGTTGAGGTCACCCGCGTCCTCGCGGACCAGGGCGTGCCAGACCGGCAACGCGACGCCGTGCTCGAGTCCGACGTCGCCCCGGACGGCGTCGAGGAGTCGGTTCACCCAGGGTGTTCCGTCCGCATCGGCCCCTGTCAGCCCTGCCAGCCGGAGAGTCGCGCGTTCGACGGAGACGGTGGTGTGCTGTCTGGCGAGCCGAACGATGGGGCGGCCCGCTCGGTTGGCCAGACTCCTCGCCCGCTTGACGGTTGCGGGGTCGAGGTCGAGGCGAGGTCGGGTACGCGGGGTCATCGACGCTCCTTCACTCCGGCATCGGCCGCGACATCGAAGACGACCGTGCCGCGCACCACCGCTCGGACGCAGGTCGGCAGCGCGGCGTCGGGTAGCAGGCCGGGCAGCGTTGACACAGCGGCATCGCCGGACCTGTCAGCGACCCGCTGGCCGGGCTGCCCGGTGAGATCACCGGCTGTGTCCCACACGGCGTATGTCGCCTCAGCGCCGGCGACGAGGACGCCACCCTCGTCGCGGCCGCGAGCCCGGTGACCGCCGCGGGTGTGGGCCGAGAATGCGGTCTGCACCTTCAGCCGCTCGTCGTGGTTGTGATGGAACGCGGCAGCCCGGACAGTCGCCCAGGGGGCGAAGGGGGTGACCGGGCTGTCGGAGCCGAAGGCGAGAATCACACCGGCACGGAGCATGCTGGCGTACGGGTTCATCGACCCGGCCCTGGCCGCGCCGAGTCGCTGCGCGTACATACCGCCGGCTGCACCCCACTCGGCGTCGAAAGCCGGCTGGACGCTGGCGACGATGCCGAGCCGCCCCATGGCGGCCATTCCAGCAGCGTCGGGCATCTCGACATGCTCCAGCCGGTGCCGGGACCGAACCAGCGCGTCGACACCGACCCGCCCGGCCGCCTGCTCGAAGCCTGACACAGCCTCGTGCACGGCTCGGTCGCCGATGACGTGGAACCCGGCCTGGACTCCGCGCTGCGTGCAGAACACGACGTGGTCACACACCTGCTGTGCATCGAGGTACAGGTGTCCGGAGGTGGCCGCGTCGGCGTACGGCGCGCGCATGCTGGCGGTGCGCGACCCCACCGCCCCGTCGACGCAGATGTCGCCGGCGAAGCCGACGGGAGTGTCGTCAGGCGCCTCCTGGCCCATCATGCCCCCCCAGTAGGGGACGACGTCGGGCCCGGGCGTCTCGGTGGCC
Organism: Nocardioidaceae bacterium; assembly: GCA_013811715.1. GTDB lineage: Bacteria > Actinomycetota > Actinomycetes > Propionibacteriales > Nocardioidaceae > JACCUS01. The sequence goes on along the minus strand of JACCUS010000051.1, from coordinate 16,527 downwards.
AGCTCGCGGATGATGGCGAAGTCCTCGAACGGGGCGATGTGGGGCGCGTTCAGCTCGTGCACAGAGGTGACGCCTTGGCTTGCTGCCTGGCCGAGCGCCGACCGCACCGCCTGCCTGCGGTCGGCGGTGGTCCACAGCGCGTGCGTGACCGCCCGGGCGGCATGGTGCGCGTCGCGGGCGACGAGCCCGGCGCCACCCCACCCGTGCATCGTCGTGATCGCCGGGTCATGGGCCAGCAGGGCGGATGAGATCACGGCGGAGTGGGAGTCGACCCGGGCGACGTACGCCACCTTGTCCCCCACCGCCCGATCGACCTCGGTGATAGTCATCGGCCGCGGGTCGGGCCACCGCGTCTCGTCCCAGCCGTGGGCGTACAGCACCGACCTCTGGTGCCGACGGGCGTAACTCTCGATCTCTGCTAGAGCGTGAGACCGGCTGAAGCTGCGGCCGAGATCGACCGACTGCAGCGCGAACCCGGTGGCTGCGAGGTGGGCGTGGGCGTCGACGAAGCCGGGGGTGACCAGGCCACCGTCGAGGTCGACGATCTCGTCGGCGCTGTCGACGTACGTCGAGGCAGCCGCGTCGTCCCCGATCCACGCCACCCGGCCGTCAACGGTGAACATGGCGGTCGCGAACTGCGCGGCCGGAGAGTGGACGCTGCCACCGCGCAGCAGTACACGTGCCGGGCCTGTCGTCATGCCCCTATCCTGCCGCCTCGTGCTCGAGTCGTGACTCGAACAGTCCCCGGACCCCAGCATGGGCGCGCAGCAGATCGACCGCGTAGGCGGCGTGTCCGGGCACGTAGCCGTTCCCCACGAGCATCGTGACGTCGGACGCGAGCCCTTCGGCCCCGAGGGCGGCAGCGGTGAACGATGTCGCCATCGAGAAGAAGATCACCGTGCCGCCCTGCGCCGTGCACAAGATGGCGCCGCCCTCGCACCCGGGCACGTCGACGCAGACGACCGTCACGTCGGCTGGTCCGCCGGCTGCCGAGACAGCCCGGGACAGCGCGACCGGGTCGCGCGCATCGGCGAGCGCCACGACCTCGGCCAGGGCCCTGTCGGCCAACACGTCGACCTCACGCTGGACGGGTACGACGGCGATGGTTCGGCCGGCGCCGGCCTCGGCGGCCGCGGCCAACGAGAGCGACCCGCTCTTGCCCGCTCCCCCGACGACGCAGACGGTCGGCGTGACGCCGCGGTCGACGTACTGGCGCACCACCCGTGCGGTGAGCGCCGGTGCGCCGCAGACGTCCATCACCGCGAGGGCCAGCGGGGTCGGAAGGTCGTCGGGAAGGACGGCGGCGATCGACCTGCCGAACAGGATCGCGTGACCTTCGCAGGGGACCTGCTCGCTGCGGCCGTCCCAGTGCTGGAGCCGGTCGGTGATCGCCAGCGGTGTGAGGGTCAGCGAGACCAGCGTGCTCACCCGGTCGCCCGCGCGGAGCCCCAGGGCCGAGGCCGGTCCGACCTCGTCGACGATGCCCGTGAGCATCCCGCCGGACCCGGTGACCGGGTTGTGCATCTTGCCGCGAGTCTGGACGATGTCGAGGACCTCGGCGCGCACCGCATCGCCGTCGCCGCCGTGCTTGGTCGACAACTGGCGAAACGACGCCGCGTCGAGATTCAGCCGCTCGACGGCGATCCGCACCTCGTCTGGCCAGATCTCTGCGCGGGCGTCCAACCGGTCCGCGGCCTGCGGCAACACACCGGGCGGCGCGAGCACACGATGCAGCCCTATCGGCTCGCTGGACACGTAAACCTCTCGTAACGTGGCGGTGAAGACAGGAAGTATTGCGGCGTGCCGTTGATGCCGCCGTACATCCTCCCGTACCCTGGCATGAACTGCATCATACAAACAACCGCGCGGCCCGGCTGCGCTTGGAGGAGCCCCGTGACCGAGCAGCTCGCCGGCTTGGAACAGCCCTACCCCTACCGGGGCACGTCGTTGGTGGAGCCGGACTGGACGCGACTCCCCGGCTGGCGGGACGTCACCGCCGACGAGTGGGCGTCGGTCCAGTGGCAGCGGGCCCACTGCGTCAAGAACATCAAGCAGCTCCGGGCGGTGCTCGGCGAGACGGTAGAGGATCGCTTCTTCGACGACCTCGCGCGCGACCAGGCCGAGCGAGCGACGATGTCGATGCTGCTGCCGCCGCAGATGCTCAACACGATGGTTCCGCACCAGCTGCCGAACACCGACACCTTCTACGCCGACCCGGTACGTCGGTACATGCTGCCCGTGTTCTCCGACCGGCGCACCGACTGGCCCAGCCACCCCCATGCCACGCGCGACAGCCTGCACGAGCACGATATGTGGGTCGCCGAGGGCCTCACCCACCGTTACCCGACCAAGGTGCTCGCCGAGCTGCTGCCGACCTGTCCGCAGTACTGCGGCCACTGCACCCGGATGGACCTCGTCGGCAACTCCACGCCGGTCATCGACAAGCTCAAGTTCGAGCTGAAGCCGGTGGACCGGTTCGAGGCGATGCTCGACTACCTGCGCAGCAACCCTGCGGTACGCGACGTGGTCGTCTCCGGCGGCGACGTGGCCAACATGCCTTTCCCGCGGCTCGAGACATTCATCGACTCCGTGCTCGACATCGAGAACATCCGCGACATCAGACTCGCGACGAAGGCCTTGATGGGGCTGCCTCAGCACTGGCTGCAAGACGATGTGCGCGCCGGCATGGAACGGCTTGCCACCAAGGCCAATGCCCGGGGCGCGTCCATCGCGATCCACACGCACGTCAACCATGGGAACTCCGTGACCCCGCTCGTCGCCAAGGCCACCCGCGCCATGCTCGAAACGGGGATCCGCGACGTTCGCAACCAAGGCGTGTTGATGGGCGGCGTCAACGACGACGCGCACACCCTGCTCGACCTTTGCTTCAACCTGCTCGACGGCGCCCAGATCATGCCGTACTACTTCTACATGTGCGACATGATCCCGTTCAGCGAGCACTGGCGGGTCTCGGTGGCACGTGCCCAAGAGCTCCAGCACGGGATCATGGGCTACCTTCCCGGCTTCGCCACCCCGCGCATTGTGTGCGACGTACCCTTCGTCGGCAAGCGCTGGGTGCACCAGCTGGAGTCCTATGACCGCGAGCACGGCGTCTCCTACTGGACGAAGAATTACCGTACGTCGATCGAACGCGCGGACCCGGAGGCGCTGACCAGGACGTATGAGTACTACGACCCGATCCACACGCTGCCGCAGACCGGCCAGCAGTGGTGGCGCCAGCATGCCGGTGACCACCTCGCCGCCGCCGAGGCCGCCGCCAAGGCCTCCCGCGAGGCCGCCGAGTCGCAGAAATCTCTGCTTATGGCTGAAGACACGCCCGACATGCACCCCGAACCTTCAGCCACAAGCCGCTAGAAGCGTGGGGGGCGGTGCTCGTACGGCGTCGACAGCACGATCGTGGTGCGGGTGGACACGTTGGCGCTGGCCCTGATCCGGGCGAGCAGCTCTTCGAGGTCACTCGGCTCGGCAACCCGCACCTGCAAGATGTAGGACTCGTCCCCGGCGACGGAGTAGCACGACTCGATCTCGGCGATGTCGGCCAACCGCTCGGGTGAGTCGTCCGGCTGAGAGGCGTCGATCGGGCGAATCGAGATGAACGCCGCCAGCGGAAGCCCGACCTCGCGATAGTCGATGGTGGCGGAGTATCCGCGGATGACGCCGCGCTTCTCGAGGCGCCGCACCCGCTGGTGCACGGCCGAGGTGGAGAGGCCGGTCTGCTTGCCGAGGTCGGTGAACGACATCCTGCCGTCGGAGGCGAGCAGCTGGCAGATCAGCTGGTCGACGCCCTCCACCGAACCGTCGGCCATCAGCCCTCCAGGATGGTGAGCTCGCGGGTTGTGGTGTTGAGCCGCTCGGCGCCGTCGCCGGCGAGCACCACGATGTCTTCGATGCGCGCCCCATGCCGACCGGGCAGGTAGATGCCCGGCTCGATCGAGAACGCCATCCCCGGTTGGAGAGCCAGCGTGCTGCCCTCCACGATGTAGGGCTCTTCGTGGGTGTCGAGCCCGATGCCGTGCCCGGTGCGGTGGATGAAGTAGTCTCCGTAGCCGGCCTCGCTGATCACCTTGCGTCCCACCCGGTCGAGCGACTCGGCCGTGAGTCCCGGCCTGGCGAGGTCGCACTGTGCTCGTTGGGCCTCCAGGAGGATCTCGTAATACTCGACGAAGTCGGGTGCGGCGGATGACCCGACGACGTACGTGCGCGTGCAGTCGGAGCAGTAACCGGCGGCCGTGGTGCCGCCGATGTCGACCACGACCGGGTCGCCGGCCTCGATGACCCGGTCGGACACGCTGTGGTGCGGGGATGCGCCGTTCGGCCCCGAACCGACGATCACGAAGTCTGCGCGAACGTGTCCTTCCGCCACGATCGCGTCGGCGATGTCGGCGGCCACGTCCCGCTCGGTGCGTCCGACCTTCAAGAACTGCGCCATCCGGGAGTGCACTCGGTCGATCGCCGCGCCGGCCCGGCGCAGCGACGTCACCTCGTCGGGCCCCTTCACCATCCGCAGATCCGAGAGCAGCGAGCCCGCCGCAGCCAGACGCGCCTTCGGCATGGCGCTCTGCAACGCGAAGGCCTTCTGCGCCCACATGTGGTCGTCGACCAGCACCCGACGAGCAGCGGGGAGAGACTGCGCGGCCAAGGCGTAGGCGTCTTCGGTGTCGCCGTGGGTGCGCACGTCCATCCCGGCCAGCGCGGCAGGTGACCGCTCGGCCTCGGCCAGCTCCAAGGCGGGCACGACGAGCTGAGGGTCGCCATCGGTCGGTACGACGAGCGCCGTCAGCCGCTCGAACGACTCGGCGTCGTACCCGGTGAGGTAGCGCAGATCAGAACCGGGACAGACGACCAGCCCGTCGACCGCCGCGTCGGCGAGGGCGGTCTTGACCCGCTGCATGCGTGAGGAAAGGTCTGCGGTCACCATGCCAGCCTAAGCGTCGGTGCGCGTCCGGTCATCATGGCATCATCGCCATGTGACGACGCGACTGATGCTGCTGGACACGGCTGCGCTGTACTTTCGCGCGTACTTCGGCGTCCCCGACTCGGTGCGGGCGCCGGACGGCACGCCGGTCAACGCTGTGCGCGGGCTGCTCGACTTCATTGCGCGGCTGACGTCGGCGTACGAGCCGACTCATCTGATCTGCTGCTGGGACGACGACTGGCGGCCGCAGTGGCGCGTCGACCTGATCCCGAGCTACAAGGCGCACCGGGTGGCAGCAGAGGTCACCGCGGGTGTGGACGTGGAGGAGACGCCTGATCCCCTCGAGACTCAGGTGCCGATCATCCGTGCGGTGCTGGAGGCACTCGACATCGCGGTGATCGGTGCGGCGCGACATGAGGCCGACGACGTCATCGGCACGCTGTGTGCCCGCTCGTCAGGTCCGGTGGACGTGGTGACCGGAGATCGAGACCTCTTCCAGCTCGTAGACGACGACCGCTCGATCCGGGTGATCTACACCGCCCGTGGAATGAGCAACCTCGAGCTTGTCACCGACGAGGTGGTGGTGCGCAAGTACGGCGTCCTGCCGGAGCAGTACGCGGAGTTCGCCGTCCTGCGCGGAGACACATCCGACGGGTTGCCCGGCGTGAAGGGTGTCGGCGACAAGACCGCGGCGAGTCTCTTGCAGCAGTACGGCGACCTGGCTGGCGTCGTCGCGGCAGCGGACGATCGGTCCACGTCCCTGTCGAGCGGGCTGCGCGCCAAGCTCCTCGCGGCCGCCGACTACCTCGCGGTGGCGCCGACCGTGGTCGAGGTCGTCAAGGACCTCGAACTGCCGGCCGTCGACGCCTCGATCGCCCCGCTCTCGACCGAGTCCTCCACCCGCGTGGAGGCGCTGAGCAACCGCTGGGGACTCGGATCCTCGATGACGCGCGTCCTTGCTGCTCTCGGCCAGGAGAGTGTCGGGTAGCGCGGCGGCCGACAACCCCGTGGCCCCGTGTCAGGGACTCGCCGTGCTCGTTTCGCGCCGACTGGTCGAAGACGACCGCCCAGCACAGCCTCCGGCGTACGTCTCGCGCCGGCTGGTCGAAGACGACCCGCTAACGCCGACATCGTCTGGCTCAACCGCCAGGTCACGACCCCCATGCCCGCGAGTAGATCCACGGAGTCGAGCCAGCACACGCGCGAAGGTTGCGCGCGGTCCTAATGGCTGCTCGCCGGCTCGTCCGCAGTTTGCCATGTATACACGCCAGATGTGCTGTCTGCATGGCAGATCTCCCATGTATACAAGCCTTTCGCCTTGTATACATGGCAAACGCGGGGAGGTCAGGCGTCGAGTTCTACGGAGTGAGCCACAACGCCGCGGCGCATCGCGCGCACGGCCTCCCGAGCGGTCACCCGCAATGGCGAGTGGCCCGCCGCGTCGGCGATCTGTTCGGCCAGGTCGAGCACCTGCTTGACCCACCGGACGAAGTCGCCAGGCGCCAGGTCGACGTCGTTTAACACGTCATCCAATGCAGCCCCGCCCGCCCAGCGGTAGGCGGCCCATGCGAATCCCAGGTCTGGCGCGCGCAAGAAGCCGACCCGGTGGGCCCGCTCGAGGGTGTCCAGCTCACCGAAGATACCGACCATCTCAGCAAGCACCTTGCGCACCTCGCCACCAGGGAGCCGCGGGCTTTCGGCGTCGTCGGGGCTGCGGGACTCGTAGACCAGCGCCGACAGCGCCGCCGCGAGCGCGGGCCCCTCCAGCCCGTCCCACGTCGATCTGCGCAGGCATTCCGCCGCCACCAGATCCAGCTCGCTGTAGATGCGTCGCAGCGAGCCACCGGCCGCCGTCACCTGGTCGCCATCCAGGTAGTCGAGCTCATCGAGCACCTCGCACACCCGGTCGAACTGAAGCGCGATCGTGTTGGTACGCGTCTCGATCCGGCGGCGCATCGACGTGGTATCGCGCTGCAGCTTGACGTAGCGCTCAGCCCAACGAGCATGGTCCTCGCGGTCTGGGCAGTGGTGACACGGATGCCCACGGATCGCCACTCGCAACTGTTGCACGTCAGCGTCGCCGGGGTCGTCCGGCTGGGCGTCGCGGCGGTCCATCCCGTGGCCCTGGACCGGCGGTCGCTGAGGCGGCAGATCCCGGGTGCGGTCGCGCAGCACCGCGGCCAGCTCGCGCCGCTGCTGTGCGTTGCGCGCATTGAAACTCTTCGCGATCCGCATCCGGGTCAGCGGCTCGACCGGGGTCGGGAAGTCGACGAGTGACAGCCGGCGCGCCTGCCGCGCGGCGGTCACGACGAGCGGTCGCGGACCGTCTCGCCGCGACGCGACGCCAGTGTCTACGACCACGGCCAGACCCGACCACCGCCCGGCCGGGACGTCGATGACGTCTCCCACCCGCAACCGGTCCAGGGAGTCGGCGGCCGCGTCTCGACGGTCGCTGCGTCGGCGCTTGGACAGCGCCCCCTCGCGGTCCGACAGCGAGCGGCGGAGGCCGGCGTACTCCATGAAGTCGCCCTGGTCACATCTGATCGCCTCGGCGTACCCCTCCAACCCCTCCTCGGCCTTGCGCACCTGCCGGGCCAGCCCGACGACCGCGCGGTCGGCCTGGAACTGCGCGAACGAGGACTCCAACAGCTCACGGGCCGCCTCCCGCCCGACCTGCTGCACCAGGTTGACGGCCATGTTGTACGACGGCCGGAACGACGACCGCAGCGGGTAGGTGCGCGTCGACGCCAACCCCGCCACCGCTTTGGGGTCGAAGCCGGGCGCCCACACCACCACGGCGTGACCCTCGACGTCGATGCCGCGGCGGCCCGCCCGACCGGTGAGCTGTGTGTACTCCCCTGGGGTGACGTCGGTATGCGTCTCGCCGTTCCACTTCGACAGCTTGTCGATGACCACCGAACGGGCCGGCATGTTGATGCCGAGCGCCAGTGTCTCGGTCGCGAACACGACCTTGACCAACCCGCGCGAGAAGAGCTCCTCGACACACTCCTTGAAGACCGGCAGCATCCCTGCGTGGTGGGCGGACACGCCACGCGACAGGCCCTCCAGCCAGTCGTGGTAGCCGAGCACCTCCAGATCGGCGTCCGGAAGAGCACACGTCCTGGCCTCGGCGTAGTCGCGGACCTCGCGACGCTCTGCCGCCGACGTCAAGCGCAGGCCGGCGTTCAGACACTGCTGTACGGCGGCGTCGCATCCGGCCCGGCTGAAGATGAACACGATGGCGGGGAGCAGACCCTCGGCGTCGAGCCGGTCCACCACATTGATCCGGGACGGCACCAGGCTGCGCCCGCCGGGGCGTCTGTACTGTCCCCGCTTGCTGCGGTGATCGCGGGAGCGCGACCGCCGCCAGTCGTCCCGCGCCACCCGCGAGAGCTCAGGGTTGACCGCTGTGGCGGCGTCACCAGAGGTGTCGGTTTCGGCGAACAGGTCGTAGAGCCGATCCCCCGCCATCACGTGCTGGAACAGCGGCACCGGGCGGCGCTCCTCGACGATGATGTCGTTGTCGCCGCGCACGGTGCTCAGCCACTCGCCGAACTCCTCGGCGTTGGACACAGTGGCCGACAACGACACCACCGAGACGGAGTCCGGCAGGTGGATGATGACCTCTTCCCACACGGCGCCGCGGGAGCGGTCGGCGAGATAGTGCACCTCGTCCATCACGACGAAGCGCAGCCCTGCGAGGGTCCCCGACCCGGCATACAGCATGTTGCGCAGCACCTCGGTGGTCATCACCACGACCGGCGCGTCGCCGTTGATGGAGTTGTCCCCGGTGAGCAGGCCGACCCGCCCCGCGCCGTACCGCAGCGTCAGGTCGGCGAACTTCTGGTTCGACAGCGCCTTGATCGGCGTGGTGTAGAAGCACTTGCCGCCCTGCGCCAGCGCGAGGTGTACGGCGAACTCGCCGACCAGTGTCTTGCCAGAGCCCGTGGGGGCCGCCACCAGCACGCCGCGCCCCGCCTCGAGCGACTCACACGCCCGACGCTGGAAGGCGTCGAGGGTGAAGTCGTAGAGTGCGGCGAACTCGGTGCGGACGTTCATGGGCTGGGGGCGAACACGCTGAGCGCGGCCGGCGCCACGTCGACCGTCATCGGCAGGGGCCCGAGGCGCTCCCCGTCGGCGTACGCGACGATGCCCGGCGCGGCGATGCTCGCTTGCTCGACCCGGTAGTGCCGGTAGGCCGGGTGGTTGACGTGCGTTCCCTTGAACAGCCGGGGGTACACCTTGAGGAGCTCAGGTTTGCTGATCGGCGTGATGACCACGACGTCGAGACGGCCGTCGTCGAGCAATGCTCCCTCGCACATGCGCAGCCCGCCGCCGTACGACGGCCCGTTGCCGACCGCGACCAGCATGGCCTCGCAGCACACTCGCTCGCCATCCAGCTCCAGCGTGTACGGCAGCGGCTCGAATACCCGCAGCTCGGCCAGCGTCGCGAGGTTGTAGCGCATCTGGCCTCTCGGCCACCGCATCCGGTTGGCGCGCTCGTTGACGCGGCTGTCGAAGCCGGACGCCAGCACCGTCGCGTAGTACGTCGACCCCGCCCGAGCGAGGTCGATCGTGCGGCGGTTGCCCGCGACGACCACGTCGGCGGCGGCCAGCGGGTCCTTCAGCGGCAGCCGCAGATCCCGGGCGATGTCGTTACCCGTGCCGGTCGGGATCACGCCCAGCGTGACCTCGGTGCCGGCGACCGACTGCAGTGCGAGATGGGCGATCCCGTCCCCGCCCAGCACCACCAGCGACCGAAACCCGTCCGCGACCGCACTGCGGGCCAGATCGGCGGCGTCAGGCCCGTCAACGCCCTGCAACCGGGTGACGTGGAACCCGCCTCCTTCGAGACGGGCCTGTACGGCGTCGGCGGTGCCTGCCCGCTTGCCGTTGCCCGCGGCGGGGTTGACCAGGAACGCCAGCCGCTGATCAGCGGCTGGCGGGGCTGACTCGCTGCCCGGCGCCCTGGTCACGCAGGCGAGGATACTGCGGTGGTCCGTCAGAGTGCGATCGACACGGTGAAGTGCCGGGACGGGGCCCCCACGGCCTTGGCGACCCGCCGTACGACCTCACAGGCGAGGTTGGCGTCGAAGTCGCTGCCCGGCACCGCGACGGCCAGCCGTCCGTCGATGTCCACCAAGGCCACCTGGCCGAGCTGCCAGGCCTGGTGAGCCTGCTGGCGTTGCACCGCTGGGCAGACCGGCCTCGGGTAGGCGGCGTCCACCGCCAGCAGGTCGAGCTGTTGTCGCTGCTCCCCCGACGTCAGCGCGCCGCTGACCTGCGGCGTCTGCTGCAGCGCCGATGTCGCGGACCAGACGACGGACTCGGTTCCCAGCCATTCGGGCAGGTCGAAGAAGTCCATCGTGGTGACGTTCATGGCGTGGGTGGGGCTCCGGCGCGGCTAGATCGGCGAGGCTTCGTCGTCGTCGTACTCAGCGTAGTCGGGATCGAGGTGCCGGCCGCGACGGCGGTCGACCAGCCAGGCGATCCCCTCGGAGGCCAAGAACAGGATCATCATCGGGAACGCCAGCATCAACATCGTGATCGGGTCGGTCGAGGGAGTGGCCACGGCCGCGAAGATGAACGTGCCGAGGATGATCCAGGACCGCCATCTGCCCAGCTGGCGGGCGCTGACCACGCCGGCGAGGTTGAGCAGGATGACGAAAAGCGGGATCTCGAACGCGATGCCGAAGACCAGCAGGATCCGCAGCACGAAGCTCAGGTAGCCGCTCAGGTCGATCAAGCTGGTGACCTGCTCGGGGGTGAACCCGATGAGCACCTCCAGGCCCTTCGGCAGCACGAGGTAGCCCAGCACGATCCCGGCGAGGAACATCGGCCCGGCGATCGCGACGAAGACCAGCGTCCACTTACGCTCGTGGCGGTGTAGCCCCGGCATGATGAAGGCCCACAGCTCGTATAGCCAGACGGGACTGGCGGCGACCAAGCCCGCGACGAGGGAGACCTTGACCTGCAGCATGAAGGGGTTGCCGACTCCGGTGATCACCGCCTGTGTCTCGACACCCTTCTCGTCGGCCAGGCGTTCCCTGATGCTCTCGTACGGCGCCAGCAACCATTCGGACAGCTGAGCGTAGAAGATCCAGCCGAGGACGGTGCCGACGAAGATCGCACAGACCGAGATGAAGAGCCGGGTGCGCAGCTCGCGCAGATGCGAGACCAGTGTCATCCGACCGTCGTCAGGGTTGGGGCTCTCCCCTGACCGCAGTCGTGCCGTGATGGCCACCTAGGCTGCCCTCCCGGTCGAGGCGCTCAGCTCTCGGTGCGCGGCGGCTGGACGGGCTCGGCGGGCTTGGCGGGCTGCCCGGGCTGGGTCGGCTGCGGGGGTACGGGCGACTGGGTGATCTGGGCCTGCGACGAGCCGGTCGACGACTTGGTGTCGTCGTCATCATCGTCGTCGTCCATCAGTCCCTTGGTCTCTGACTTGAAGATGCGCAGCGCACGCCCAGTGCCGCGGGCCAGTTCGGGCAGCTTCTTACCGCCGAACAAGAGCATCACGATCAGGAGGACGATGATCGCCTCGGTCCAGCCAAAACTTGAGAACATGAGTACGGCCTCTTCAGTGGGGGTAACGCGTGCCTGTCCATCCTACGCCGTCCACCCGCTCGAACTCCGGCATCCGACCCAACTCAGCGCGAATAGTGGGCCAACGCCGCCTCGGCACGGGCGCTGACCTGGTCGGCAAGGCGCGCCGGCTCAACCAGTGTCGCGGCGCCGCCGAGTCGCAGGATCAGCCGCTGGAGCCATCCGTCGTCGCTGAACCGCAGGCCGATGCGCAGACGTCCGTCGTCGAGCTCGGTCTGCTCCTCGATCGGGTAGTAGTCGGCCACCCATGCAGCTGCCGGCTCCAGCTCCACCACCGCGAGGGGGTCTTCGGGGTCGGGCTGGAAGAGGCCCGCCGACAGGTCACGCCGCTCGGCGTCCGCCGGGGGCTCGGCAGGTACGTCGAGAACCCGGGCACCGGTGATCCGGTCCAGTCGGAACAGCCGGACCTCAGACACGCGGTGGCACCAGGCCTCGAGGTAGCCCTGACCCTCGGAGAAGACCAGCCGGAAAGGGTCGGCGTCTCGTTCGGTGGTCTCGTCCCGGCCTGGGACGTAGTAGCTCAGGTGCAGCCGTCGCGCGTTCCGGAGCGCCTCGTCGACGGCCGCCCGGATGTCGGCATCCACCGGGTCGATGTGGATGTCGACGGCAGCGGCGGTGGCCCCGATCTCGCCGGTGGCCGACTCCAGCTTGGCCAGCGCCCGGTCGACGGCGTCCCGCTCGCCCGCCCCGCTCGCCTCGCGCAGCGCGCGCAGCGCCACCATCACCGCGAGCGCCTCGTGCGGGGCCAGCCGCAGCGGACGCGTCAGGTAGTCGGCGTTGCTGAGCCGGATGACGCCGTCGCCGTCGAGAGCCCCCATGTCGATGTCGATCATGTCTCCCGTGACCGAGTTGGGCAGCCCGCAGAACCAGAGCACTTTCAGGTCCTTGACGATCTGGGCCGGCTTGACGCCGAAGTCCCCGGCTGCCTCGTCGACTGAGACTCCCTCGCGCGCGCGTAGGTAGGGCACGAGGGCGAGCATCCGCGACACCTGCTCCTGGGCGCTGGCCGTCGTCATGCGGTGGCCTTCCCGGCGACCGCGCTCAGGCGGCGTATGACGGCGTCGCGCACCTCGGCCGGCGCCACCGCGATCACGTCTGGGCCCAGGGAGACAAGCTCGTCGGCCATTGACGACCCGCTTCCGTACGGGATCTCGATCTCCGTCCACTGCTCGTCGATCGACCGCGAACGCACAGCCCGGCGTCGCAACGCGTCCCCGGCGCCGCGGCGCACCCGGACGGTGGCCGAGCTGTGCGGATGTGGCGGTCCGAGCGTCGATGCGAGCGCGCGCAGGTCGAGGTCAGCCGGGGTGGCATAGCTGCCCGACTCACCGATGGTGGAGACCGTGCCGCTGATCCGAGAGACGCGGAACATCCGGGCGGCGTCGCGGTCACGGTCATGCCCCACGACGTACCAATGCCCGTGCCAGGAGACGATCCCCCACGGTTCGAGGTGTCGGACGGAGGCGTCCGCGGCGCCGGACCCGCGGTAGGGGAACTCGATCGGTCGCTGCTGCGTGACGGCGTCGAACACGGGGTCGAAGGCGGGCTCGTCGGTGGCGAGCTGCGGCTCGAGGATCGTGAGCGCGGACTCGTCGACCTCGACGCCGCCGGCCCGCAGCTTGCGCAGCCCCTGGGAGGTGGCGGAGGCGAGGCTGGCGTGCTGCCAGACGCGCGCGGCCAGCCCGACGACGGCGGCCTCGTCTGCCTCGAGGCTGATCTCCGGCAGCTCGAAGCGGTCGCGGCGGATCCGGTAGCCGACCTCGTCCTCGAAGGCCTTGACGACGCTGCCGAGCTCGATCGGCACCCCGAGCACCCGCAGCTCGTCCTTGTCGCGGTCGAACATCCGGTCGAAGGCGTCGTCGGTGAGGTCGCGGTAGCCCCCCACCGCCTGCCGGATCCGGTCCTTGGGGATGAAGTTGCGGGTGACGAGCAGGCAGATGGTGAGGTTCATCAGGCGCTCGGCCTTCTTCGCGGTCACACCCACCACGCTACCGAGTCCGCCACCGTGCCGTTCGGCGACGCGTGTCCGCAGAAGAAGTCCCCGTGAGCGAGGCAGACTGTGGGACGGTTCTCGCGAGCGGTCTGCTCATCGTCGCTGTGGGCTTGAGCACGTTCGTCGTCGGGCCGGGGTTGCCGTGCAGATGTCGCGGCAGGCGAGGATGTCGCGCCGTCTGGCGATCGGGGTTGGCCTCTTCTTGGCCGTGGCGTCGGTGGCCTTCCTGATCGTCTGACAAGGCGCTTGCCCCCGATTCGGCATGAGTGGCGGTCATGATGGGAGAAGTTCTCGCATCTCGGCGGCTTGACCAGCATCTACTCGCAGGATGACTGCGATGCGACCCCATCGCAGTCCTGATACTGCGTCAGCCGCTGTTACAACATCCTCTGGGGCGGGGCGGCCCGCGAGACCCCCCGGGGCAAGGTCAGGCTCGGATGCGCTAGGTCGCCTGCAGGATGTCGATCGCGAAGATCAGATCGGCGTTGGCCGGGATAGTCGGCGGGCTGCCCTGTTCGCCGTACCCGAGATCGGACGGGATCACCAAGATGACCCGGGAGCCGACCCGCTGCCCAGCCAAGCCTTGGACCCAGCCCTCGATCAGGCCACCCTGCTCGAGCGGGAACGAGATCGACTGATCGTTCGACCACGACTCGTCGAACACCTTCCCGTCGGGGTAGAGCTGGCCGACGTACTCGACGGTGATGCTCTGCCCGGTCTGCACCTCCGGCCCGGTTCCCTCGATGACGGTGTAGACGCCGAGCTCCTTCGGATCCTGGTCGACCGACTGCGTCGCGGTGAACTTCTCGGGGCTCCCCTCGTCGTCCAACGTGAGCGTCGGCACGGTCGCCGGCAGGTCCGCGGGCTTGCCCTGCGCCTCGCTCAGCGGGCTGGAGACCTTGCGTACGTCGACGACGAAAACCAGGCTGTCGCCCTTGAGAATGGCGGCGCCGTTCCCGGTGGGATCGTAGCCGTCCTTGGACGCGACGCCGACGAGCACCCTGTCTCCGGCGTGTGCGCCCTCGAGGCCCTTGGCGAGGCCGACGATGACTTGGCCCAGGGCGAACGTGGCGGGCTTGCCGCGCTCCCAGCTGCTGTCGAACTCGGCGCCGTCGCGAGCGTTGACCCCCACGTAGTCGACGGTGACGCTCGACCCCGGCCCGACCGTGTCGCCCTCGCCTGCGCCCTCATCCAGAATCTTGCTCTCGGTTGAGTCAAACGACAACGGTGCCTTGAACTCGATCGTCGGCTTCTCGTCGGTGGGCCCGGAGACGGAGATGTCGGCGAGAGTGGCGTCTTGCGGCTGCACGGTCTCTTCGGCCTCCTCGCCGCAACCGGAAGCGACGAGCAATAGGGGCAGCACAAGCCCGGCGACAAGACGGCGCACGCAGAAACACCTCACGGATCAATGACGCTGGTCAGGACAAGAGCAAACGAGGGCACAGCCTAGCCTCACATCGATTCGATGAGACGCTCGACCCGTTCGTCGTGGGAGCGGAAGGGGTCCTTGCACAACACGGTGCGCTGGGCCTGGTCGTTGAGCTTGAGATGCACCCAGTCGACGGTGAAGTCGCGGCGCCGCTCCTGCGCCTTGCGGATGAACTCGCCACGCAGCCGGGCCCGGGTGGTCTGTGGCGGCACCGACTTGGCCTCGAAGACCTGGAGGTCGCTGGTGACGCGGGCGACGGCGCCCCGCTTCTCCAGCAGGTAGTACAGGCCGCGGCCGCGGTGGATGTCGTGGTAGGCCAGGTCGAGCTGCGCGACCCGTGCGGAGGTGAGCCCCAGCCTGTGTTGGGCGCGGTATCGCTCGATCAGCCGGTACTTGATCACCCAGTCGATCTCGCGCTCGACCAGGCTGAGGTCGCCGGACTCCACCGCCTTAAGCCCGCGTTCCCAAAGATCCAGTGCGGCATCGACGACCGGGGTGTGCATCTCCTTGCGGTCGACGAAGTCCCTGGCCTTGCCGAAGTACTCGTGCTGGATGTCGAGCGCGGAGGCGTCCCGGCCGTTCGCCAGGCGCACCTTGCGTCGTCCGGTCATGTCGTGGGAGATCTCCCGGATCGCGCGGATCGGGTTCTCCATCGTCATGTCGCGCATCACGACGCCCGCCTCGATCATCCGCAGCACCAGGTCGGTCGTGGCGACCTTGAGCATGGTTGTGGTCTCGCTCATGTTCGAGTCGCCGACGATCACGTGCAGCCGACGGAACCGCTCCGCGTCGGCGTGCGGCTCGTCCCGGGTGTTGATGATGGGGCGCGACCGGGTGGTGGCGCTGGACACGCCCTCCCAGATGTGTTCGGCCCGCTGGCTCACCGAGTAGATCGCCCCTCGTGGCGTCTGCAGCACCTTGCCTGCGCCGCAGACGATCTGCCGGCTCACCAGGAACGGGATCAAGATGTCGGCCAGCCGAGCGAACTCGCCATGCCGTCCGACCAGGTAGTTCTCGTGGCAGCCGTAGGAGTTACCGGCGGAGTCGGTGTTGTTCTTGAAGAGGTAGACGTCGCCGGCGATCCCCTCCTCGCGCAGCCGCCTCTCAGCGTCGACGAGAAGGCCCTCCAAGACCCGCTCGCCCGCCTTGTCGTGCGCGACGAGGTCGGTCACCGAGTCGCACTCGGGGGTCGCGTACTCCGGGTGGCTTCCGACATCGAGGTAGAGCCTCGCGCCGTTGCGCAGGAACACGTTGCTCGACCGGCCCCACGAGACCACGCGGCGAAACAGGTAGCGGGCGACCTCGTCGGGCGAGAGGCGCCTGGCACCCTTAAAGGTGCAGGTCACGCCGTACTCGTTCTCGATCCCGAAGATCCGTCGCTCCACGGAGTTCAGCCTATGTCACGCGCCCAAGACGATGAGAACGCCGCGGGCGCCTCCTGCGCCGCTGCTAGAGGTGCCGGTCATCCGGCCGGCCCTGAGCTCGGCACGCAGGTCGGCGACATCGAGCACCACCGGCTCGCAGTCCTCGAACTCCTCGAGCTGCTGCACCCCGGTAGGGCGGCAG
>JACCUS010000373.1 GCA_013811715.1 Nocardioidaceae bacterium | reverse complement strand
TCTCCAGCCCCACGTAGTTGTACTCCGGCGAGACGCCGCTCCAGTCGGTCAACGAGAAGTGGAAGGCCTGGATGAACGGGTTGATGACGAAGACGGCGTACACCGTAAGGGGGACGGCCAGAAAGCCGACGATGAACGGGTACCTCCCGTGCCGCATCGAATTTCCTCCCTACCTCGACTCGGGCTGCCGCTAGGGCCGGGTGCGCTTTTCGGTGTTGGGATCGCTCGCGGTCTCGTCGGCGATCTGCTGGCACTCGCTGGTGAACTCGTCCGCAGTGACGCGGCCCGCGGCGAGCTCGCCGACGACCGACTGGATCTTCGGGTCCATCGGTGAGTACCAGATGGCGTAGTAGTAGTTCCAGTTGTCCGCACCGCCTGAGTCGATCAGCGCGATCGACGACTCGGCCCCTGGGGTGAGCTCGAGACCTTCAGTGGCCCCGTCGACGATGGTCGGCGCCGCGGTGAGCTTGGTGAACTCCGCCGCACCCTCCTGCGACAGCATGATCCGCAGGTACTCGAGCCCGCCGACCTGGTTCGCCGCGTCTGCAGGGACGATGAACGCCTCGGCCGCCTCGACCCGGGTGCAGTCGAACGGCAGCGTCGCGCCGCCCAGCAGCGGGGTCGGACCAACGGTCGTCTCGAACCCTGGCGGGGCGACCTCCTTCTGCTCGTTCTCCAGCCACGACCCGCAGGGGATGAACGCCGCCTTGCCCTCGTTCCACAGGGTCTGCGACTGGATGTGGTCCAACCCCTCCGTGCCCTCGAGCATGTAGCCCTTGGACTTGATCTCGAGCAACGCCTCGGCGGCCATCTTCATCGACTCGTGCTTCCACGCGTTCGGCTCGAGCGAGTCGATGGCGTAGACCACCTCTGGGCCGCCGTGCTTGACGGCCATGTCCATCAGCACCTGCTGGATGTAGTACGGGTACTTGCCCTGGTGGGCCATCGGCGCGATGCCGGCGCCCTTGATCTCCTCACACAGTGCGAGGAAGTCCTCCCAGGTCTCGGCCGGCTCCCAGCCTTTCTCGGCGAACAACGCCGCGTCGTACCAGAGCCCGTAGACCTGAAGGGCGTAGTTGAGCACCATCGGCTTTCCGGCGTAGATGGACGACTCGATGGCCACCGGGTTGAGGGTGTCGCGGATCTTGGTGCCTGACTGGCCGATCGTGTCGGCGTCGAACAGCTGCGTGAGGTCGGTCAGCTGGCCGGTGTCGGCCAGGGTGGAGATGGGGATGGCCTCGGCACCGGCGTTGTCGAGCACGTCCGGCGGGCTGCCGCTGTTGAAGAGCGGCTGCATCTGCTGGCGGATGTCGGTGATCGCCTTGTGACTGATGTCGGCGCCCTTGAACTTTGCCTTGTACAGCTTCTCGTGGAACTTCGCGTACTCGTCGCCGTACCCGCCGTTGAAGATGACGACCGCGAGTGCGGTGTCCGCCTGCACTCCGAACGGGTTGTCGGAGCTCTTCTCGCCGCCGCCGCCGGTGATGTCGTCGCCCTCGTCTCCGCCGGTGGCGCAGCTGGCGAGGACGGACGAGCCGCCGGCGGCCGCGATGGATGCGAGCGCCGCGCGCTGCAAGAAGACGCGGCGGTTGTAGATGTTCGGGGTACTCATTGCGATATCTCTCCTTTGGACGAATCTCTGCTGACTCAGGCGGTGCGCCGGATCCGGCCCGCGTACCGTTGTTCGAGCGTGCGGTTGTGCTCGTCGCCACC
The DNA here is from genome assembly GCA_013811715.1 of Nocardioidaceae bacterium. GTDB lineage: Bacteria > Actinomycetota > Actinomycetes > Propionibacteriales > Nocardioidaceae > JACCUS01. The sequence continues at coordinate 7,086 of JACCUS010000373.1, read as the reverse complement.
GGGGATGTTCGCCGACAGGTACACCGGTGGCGCGACGTCGGCCTCGATGAGCCGCCTGATCGTCTCCGCGCCCAGCATCTGGGCGAGCATCGCGGCCGTGACGGAGGACACCGCGCAGGCCCTCCCGCCGCCCGGCATCTCGAGTACGGCGTCGCCATGGGGAGCGCCGTTGTCGAGTATGACGTCGGCGTGGTCGACGAGCTTGGTGCCTCCCGGGTGCCGGGACTCCACCCCGGCGGTGTGGGCGAGGGAGGTGATGGCGATCAGGGCGTGTCCCCGAGACTTGACGAGCCTGGCCATCTCGACGATCGCACCGTTGACGCCGGAGTTCGAGGCGATGACGAAGACGTCGGCCGGATGCGGCTTCGCCAGGTCGTACAGTTGCTGGGCGACCTGTGGATCTCGCTCGAGCTCTCCGCCGCTGAGATCCTCCGCTGCGCGACCACCGAAGATCACCAGGTCGCGCAGCGAGATCCGGTTCGTGGGAACGAGCCCACCCGCCCGGCCCGCGACCTCCATCGCCAGTGCCTCGGAGTGGCCCGTGCCGAAGGCCTGAACCACCCCGTCGGCGCGCAACGACGCCGCAATGAGGTCGGCAGCCCGCTGGATGGGACCGGCTGCCTGCTCGCTGACTTGCTCGATGATGGGCGTCAGCGCAGCGAGGTAGTACTCGGCGCTGACGGTGGTCATCGTGTGCACTCCAGCCTTTCGCCCTTGCGTGAATGAGTGCGAGACTGATCGATCTCGCGCAGATTGGAGCATAGTATGGCGCAGGATCGCGTTGTCGTCCAGAGCGTCGGCCTCGTGTTGGGAGGCGATGTCGGCGGCACGTCGACGCGCATCCTCGTGGCGAGCCATGACGGGATGTCGCTGCGTCGCGGCACCGCCGGCGGCGGCAACCCGACCGCCCATCCCGAAACGGCGGCGGACGCTCTCGACCGGAGTCTGTGCGAGGCGTTGGAGGGCCTGGACCCGGCCATGGTGCGCGCAGCTGTGATCGGGCTGGCGGGCGGCACGGCGCTGCACCATCCCCGGGTCAGTGCCGCCTTCGGTCGCGTCTGGGCCGCGAACGGGCTGACCTGCGCGCCCGCCTACGTCCCCGACCTCGAGGTCGCGTTTGCGGCCGGCACCGCCGAGCCCGACGGCACCGTGCTGATCGCGGGAACCGGCGCCTCCGCCGGAGCACTGCGAGACCGGCGGCTGATACAGACGGCGGACGGTCATGGCTGGCTGCTCGGAGACGATGGGTCCGGCTTCTGGCTTGGCCGCGAAGCCGCCCGTGCAACGCTGTGCAGCCTCGACGCGGGTGGGCCGCTCGGCCCGTTGGCGACGTCGGTGCTCGGGGCGCTCGCAATCGCCGAGCATCCGCCGGCCGGCGAGCCGCCAGGCCCGAGCCACCGGCGGGCAAGAGTCATCTCGACACTCAATGAGCGGCCGCCGATCAGGCTCGCCGAGCTGGCGCCGCTGGTCACGTCCGCGTTCGAGAACGATGACGCGGTGGCGGGGGACATCGTCGAGCGCGCCGCCGGCCTGCTCAGCCGGACACTCGGCCGCATCCGCGAAGCCGGTGAGGTGACGCCGATCGTCCTTGCCGGCAGCCTGGCTGGCGAGCGCTCGCCCGTCGGAGCGAGACTACGGGCGATGGTCTCGGAACGGTTCGCCGGCGACGTGTTCTCAGCGGCGGACGGCGTAGGGGGCGCGGCTTGGCTCGCGTTGGCCTCGCTCGACCCTGCGGCCGCGAACAACGAGGTGCGCGCCCGGCTGGTCCAGCACTGACCCGAGTCCCTCACGTTGGAGCTCCCCGGGTGTTCGCCTCGGAGTGCGTCGAGTGGCTCGCTCCCCCGTTGAGCGAGTGCAACGCCGCCCGTACGACGCCGTCGTGGGCGTCGAGTGCGTCCTGGGCTGGCTGTCGGTCAGCCGGTGCGAGCAGCCGCACCAAGGCGAGCTTCAGGTCGCGGTCGGAGTCGGCGAGCGCGCGGGCGCAGGTGTCCAGATCCTGCCCGGTGGCTTGGGCGAGGATTGCGACCATCCGGCCGTGCAACTTGGCGTTCTTGGCGACAACGCTGGTCATCAGGTTGGAGTACGTACGACCCAGACGCACCATGGTCGCGGTCGAGAATGCGGTGAGGACCAGCTTCTGCGCCGTGCCGGCCTTCATCCGGGTCGATCCGGTCAGCACCTCCGGACCGGTCTCGACGCAGATGTGCACGTCGGCGAGCCGCGCGATCGGTGCATCGGGATTCGAGCTGACGAGCACCGTAGCCGCGCCGACCGCCCGGGCACCCGCCAGCGCCCCTGCGACGTACGGGGTGCGGCCGCTTGCGGTGAGCCCCATCGCGAGATCGCCCGGTCCGAGCGCCTCCGCCTCTGCCCGGCCGGCAGCCTCGTCGTCCTCCACCCCTTCCAGCGCGGTGTCCAGCGCCTCCCTGCCACCGGCGTGGTGCGCAACCACCCGACCCGGCTCCAACGCGAACGTGGGTGAGAGTTCAGCCGCGTCCATGGCCGCGACCCGGCCCGACGAGCCGGCCCCGAAGTAGTGCAGACTGCCAGCCGAGCTCAACACCGCCACCGCAAGGTCGACGGCTCGCGCAATGCTCGGAAGCGTCAGCCCCACGGCGGCCGGAACACACGCGTCCTCAGCGTTGATCCGCCGAAGCACTTCTAGCGTCGACATCAGGTCGAGGTCGGTCGTCGCGGGGTTGCGCCGCTCGGTCGGCGCCTCGATCGGCTGCCGCGAGCCGAGGCTGTCGTCGACCTCATTCACTGGTCTGCCTCCTGGCCGTCGAAGCGAGGGCTAGGACCGAGTCGCCGCGACCGCACCGCGTCGTGAGTGACCTCCAGTGCGTGCTGCGTCGTCGCGTAGGTGCGCTGGGCCACGCCCACGAAGACGCAGTCGATCACGGTGAGCTGCGCCAGCCGGCTCGCTGTCGCACCGGAGCGGAACGTCGTCTCGCGCGCCGCGGTGGTCAAGACGTGGTCGGCGATCGACGCCAGCGGCGAGCGAGGAAAATTCGTCACGGCGACCGTTGTCACCTTGTTGCGTCGCGCCTGGGCGAGTGCGTCGATGGTGTCCTGCGTCGCGCCGCTGTGGGAAATCCCGACCGCGACGTCGTCGGGGCCCAGCAAAGCGGCGCTGGTGAGGGCGACGTGCGGGTCGCCCCAGGCGAAGGCGACCCGGCCGATCCGGTGCAGCTTCTGTTGGAAGTCCAGCCCAACGAAGGCGTTGGCCCCCACTCCGTAGATGTCGATGCGGCGCGCCGCGACCAGCGCGTCGACGACTTGATGCAACGCGTCGATGTCGAGTTGTTGCGCGGTCTCCTCGACCGCACGAGCGTCCGCGAACGCAATCTTCTCGACGACCTGGTCGAGGTCGTCGCCGGGACCGATGTCGCTGCTGACCGACCGCGCCAACCCGCCCGCACGCTCCGCACGCCCCAACTCTGTCGCCAGGGTCAGTCGAAGGGCCGGGTAACCGGTGAAGCCGACGGCCCGACAGAACCTGACCACGGTTGTCTCCGACGTGTCACAGTCGGCGGCTAGCCGGCTGATCGTGGCGGCCGCCACTGCGCCAGGAGCCTCGAGCACCCGCCGAGCCACCCGCTGCTCCGCTGGCGCGAGTGACGGCAGCAGCGCCCGTAGGCGCACCGTCGTCGACGCAGCCTCACTGTTGTTACCCATGAAGGAAAGTTACCTGCCGACTCAAGCGTTCGGTCAATGACCCACCAGCCCTAGTTGCGGCTGAGCGTGAAGCCGTCGGGCCGGAGGCGGCTGGAGTCGTCCAGCCGCTGCCCGTCCGGACCGACCACCCGGATCGCGTCGACGTACACTCCGCGCCCCTGGTACAGCCCGTCGGTGGCATAGCGCCAGCGCAGCAGCTGCTCTCCGCCACCGAGGTCCAGGGTCGCAGCGACGTCATGCCAGCGCCGACCGCTGTACCCGGAGACAGTGCCGTCGGTCGCGGTAACGCCGTCAGGGGAGCGCAGCGTGAACGGCACTGGAGTCCACGTCTGGCCGCCGTCGGCCGAGGTCTCGAACGTCGCGATGTCATAACCGGCCTCGGTGTCGTACCACAGCGCGAACTGCACGGTTGCCGCACCGGCCGACGCGGGCGTCACCGGCAGCGTCAGGGACGCCGTCCGGGAGTCACCGAGACCGGAGAACCACGCAGCCGGCCCCTCGGCAGGGTGTACGGCGACCGCACGCGCGAGGTCGCGGGCGACAGCCCGTCGAGACGGGTTGTTGCTGCCCCAGTCGCGGGTCGGGTGCACCCGGTTGGCGAGCAGCACAACGAAGGAGTCGGCCAGCGGGTCGACCACCAGGGACGTGCCGGTGTAGCCGGTGTGACCGAACGTGACCGGCGACGACATCGCATCCATGTACCAGCGCTGGTTGAGCTCGAAGCCCAGCCCATGCGAGTTCGCGGGGAACGCGGTGTTCTCGTTGGTGAGCATCGCCCGTACGGTGTCCGCGTCCAGGATCCGGACGCCGCCGTAGCGGCCGCCGTTCAGCAGCGTCTGGGCGAGCACCGCCATGTCGTGCGCGGTCGAGAACAAGCCGGCATGGCCAGCGACGCCGCCGAGCGACCAGGCGTTCTCGTCGTGCACTTCACCGCGGATCATCGGCCTTCCGGCCCATGGCTCCGCCTCGGTCGCGGCGATCCGGTCGCGTACCGACTCCGGCGGGTTGAACATGGTGTCGTGCATCTCGAGCGGCTCGGTGATCCGGTCGGATATGACGGTGTCGAGGGACTCGCCGGTGACGGCTTCCACCACCAGGCCGAGGGTGATCAGGCCGAGGTCGGAGTAGACGTAGCGTTCCCCCCGTTCGGCGATCGGCTCGATCGCGAGCAGCGCGGCCAGTCGCTCCTCTACCGTGGCGTACCGGCTGTACAGCGGCACCCAGGCGGGGAGCCCGCCGGTGTGCGTGAGCAGGTCACGGATCGTGACGTCTTCCTTGCCGGCCTGGGCGAAGTCGGGGAGGTACGTCGCCACCGGCTCGTCGAGCTCGACGCTCCCGGCTTCCACCTGCTGCATCACCGCGATGGCGGTGAACGTCTTCGTCACAGACGCCAGGTCGTAGATCGTGTCGGTCCGGGCCGGCACCCACTCCTCGGGCGGCAGCTCGGTCTCGGCGTCGGCATAGCGCACCGCCTGACCGGCCGCGTCGTGTACGGCGATCACGCCGTTCCTGGCCGCGAGAACCACGCCACCGGCGTACATGGGACGGACCGGTGACGGCTCCAGGAAGGCCCGCAGGTCCGTCGAGATCTGCTCGACGTGCTCGGCCACCAGGCGCGCCTCGCGCGGGGTGCCGTACCGCAACTGGCGGCCGCTGTGCGGGAACCGCAGGTCGGCGGCCGTGACGTCAGCCGCGCGCGTCGCCGTACCCTGCGCTGCCTTTTGCCGTCCGCGTTCTTCGATGGAGCGGCGATCACCGACGGCTGCTGGGCCCACGGCCAGCAGCAACGCCACCGTCAAGACGATCGCGTTGGCTTTACGGGTGGGCGTTATCGTGAGGCGTTTGCGGCGGCTCATCAGCTTGCCGGGTAGAGCAGGTAGCGCGCCCGCGTGTCACGGAACTCCGCGAGTTCGGCCTGCCATCCGGCGACGACCTCGTCGACGTCGGCGCCACGGTCGATGGCGGTGCGCACCCAGTCGGATCCGGTCAGCTTGTCGATCCAGTACGGCGCCTGGGTCTCCCGCCATGAGAACGCGGTGGGATAGAGCCGCTTGGCGGTGATGATCATGGCGATCGCCGTCCTGATGGCCTGGAACTCGTTGCGGTCGGTGACGTGGAGCTGCACGCCGGCGCACGTTTTCCAGGCGTGCTTGGACATGAACGGCATGAAGTACGCCTCCCGGAACTTCACTCCAGGCAGCTCCTGGGCCCGCAGCGCGTCCGCCCACGGGTAGTCGAGGTACGGCGCGCCGATCAGCTCGAACGGCCGGGTCGTGCCCCGCCCCTCCGACAGGTTGGTCGCCTCGAACAGACAGGTACCGGGATAGACGACGGCTGTCTCGACCCGTGGCATGTTGGGCGACGGCATCACCCAGGGCTGGCCTGTCTGCTCCTGGTACTTGTCGCGGGTCCAGTTCTCCACCTTGACGGCGGACAGCTGCACCGGGCCGGCGGCGTTGGCGTCCTCCGGCAGGAACTCTCCGTTGAACAGGCCCGCCAGCTCGGCGATCGTCATGCCATGCTGCTGCGAGATCGCCTTGCGGCCTACGAACGACGCGTACTCCGGATGCATCACCGGGCCGTAGGCCGCGACCGCGCTGATGGGGTTGGGCCGGTCGAGCACGACGAAGCGCACCTCGGCCTGCGACGCCGCAACCATGCAGTCGTACATCGTCCAGATGTAGGTGTAGAACCGCGCTCCGACGTCTTGGATGTCGAACATCACCGTCTCGACACCGGCATCGCGGAAGTACTGCGCGATCTGCGTCGGGCCCTTGCCGTAGGTGTCGTAGACCGGAACCCCGGTGCGCGGGTCGCGGTAGTCGCCCTCCGAGCCCCCTGCCTGAGAGCTGCCGCGGAACCCGTGCTCGGGTCCGAACGCTGCGACGAGGTTCACCTGCCCGGACGCCACGGCGACATCGACCTCGTGGCGAAGGTCAGGCACAACTCCGGTCGGGTTCGATATCAGCCCCACCCGCTGCCCCTTGACCAGCTGGTAATCATCGCGCGCCAGCACCTGGAAGCCGGTGAGCACCCGGCCGCCGCGCCTGGCCGCCGTACGGCCGGCTACTGACCCCGGCGCGGCGACGGCCGTCGGGAGCCCAGCTGACAGGGCGGCCGCTCCCGTCGCGGTCGCTGCTGTCCTGAGAAAGTTTCGCCTGTCCATGTGAGTGCTCCTCGGTGCGTCGGGTTGAGGGGGTCAGTAGCCGCGGCGGACGACGAGGTCGGCGACCACCGGCAGGTGGTCGGAGGCCTGCGTCGCCACGACGTCGGCGTCGAGCGTGTGAACATTGGGGCTGTGCGTTACGTAATCGATGCGCTTGACCGGGTCGGTGGTGGGGAAGGTGAACCCGGGGCCGGAACCGGCGACCGCCCAGGTGTCGAGCAGCTCAGTCCACAGCGGCGCGA
>JACCUS010000385.1 GCA_013811715.1 Nocardioidaceae bacterium | reverse complement strand
GCTACCGGAGCCGAGTGCGTCAGCACGGGCTCCGGTCAGTGGCGGCGCTCAGGCGCGTCCAGACGCCGTCAGGCGGCGGCGGGCGCCAGGCCTGCTGCCCTCACCGGCGCCGGGGTAAGCGCGCTGGCCACGATGACCATGACGAACGCAACCGACTGCAGGACGATGCCGAGCGTGTGGCCGGGCAGCGGGTCGCCGAAGACGATGATCCCGCCGGCGATGCCGGTGATGTTGGCCGCGGCGCCGGTGACGGCGATGACCGGGACGGCGTCGCCGTCCTGAAGGCCGCGGGCAGAGGCATAGAAGGCGGCGACGGAGGCGAGGATGCAGATTGCCAGCCACGGGCTGACGATGGCGAGAACGCCATCGCCGAGCATGCCGGTCATCGCCTTGATGGCCACGTCGGAGACCCCGAAGAGGATGCCGGCCGCGGCGCCGAGCATGACGCCATGGTGCTCGACCGGGGCGCCAACGCGCGGGCCGAGGATCAGCAGGCCGCCGATACCGAGCAGGCCGACCTCGAAGGCGATCATGCCGGCGGTCGAGAAGCCGGAGTTGGCGCCGTGGGTCGCCGGGAGCGTCACACCGAGGAGGATCAGGCCGACCGCGGTGAAGCCCAGGCCGATCCACTGACGTCGGCCGACCTCGAACCCGAAGAGGCGCTCGGCCATGATGGCCAGCAGGACCATGCCACCGGCGAGCACCATCTTGACGATGCTCATCGGGGCGATGGCCAGGGCGGCGACGTGGAAGACCCAGGCGCTGATCGCCACGACCATGCCGATCGCGAACCACTTCGACGACCACAGCGACTTCGCCGAGCGAAGCGGGTGGCGCATGTCGACGGGGTCGGCCAGACAAGCACCGCGGTGCTTGTAGAAGAACCCGAGGTTCGTGAGGAACGCGCAGACGAGCGCGAGCAGGATGCCGAGCTGAAGAGTCATAGGTCGAAGGGCACGAACGCCGCGTTGGCTGAAGACCAGCGGTGCCGAGCTGTACCCCTACCATCGACACCTGCCGGGCCTCGCTTGACGTTGCGCCCTGTCCAGGAGACTACACAGGCCCCCGCTTCGTTGTTACACCGGGGGTCTACCGACGCAGAATTGCCTGCCTTGCCGAACAAACCCGTGCTGCTGGTCGACATCGACGGGGTCCTGAGTTTGTGGGGGTTCGCATCCGACGAACGTCCAGACGGAAGCTGGCACAGCGTCGAAGGCATTCCGCACTTCCTTTCGGCCACCGGCGCCGGGCACCTTCACGACCTGGCCGAATGGTTCGAGCTCATCTGGTGCAGCGGCTGGGAGGAACGCGCCGGCGAGCATCTCCCGGCACTCATAGGGGCCCCCGACCTTCCCCACCTGTCGTTTGACCGCAACCCGGGCAAGGCGAACGCGCACTGGAAGCTGGCGGCCGTCGAACAGCACGCCGGCGACCGTCCGCTGGCCTGGCTCGACGACGCGCTCGACGAGCGCTGCGAGGCCTGGGCCGCAGCTCGCAACAGCACCGCGCCCACACTGCTCGTCCGCACCCACCCAGCCACCGGGCTGACCGCCGCTCACGTCGAGCAGCTACGGGCGTGGGCAACCGCCCTTCGACACAGCGACGGCTGACGAGATCCCCCTTGTCGGGGGGAAACGTCAGACGCGCCCGCGCTACTTGTCGTCGCCGCTCGGTAGGTCCAGGTTCGCGAGCTCCTCGGCGAAGCCCGTCTCACCCGCCCCGATCTCCTCCAGCGAGGCGATGTCCTGGTCGAGCGAGAAGCCGCCCAGGCCGTCGCCGTCGCCCAGACCGAGCTCCGCGGCGATCTCGTCGGAGTCCAGCAGGCCGACGTCGTCCATCCCGCGGGGCAGCGGCTCGGACGGCTCGATCTCGATGCGCCGGTAGCGCTTGAGCCCGGTGGCGGCCGGGATGAGCTTGCCGATGATGACGTTCTCCTTGAGGCCGTTGAGCCGGTCGATCTTGCCCTCCAGCGCAGCGTCCGTGAGGACCTTGGTGGTCTCCTGGAACGACGCGGCGGACAGGAACGAGTCCGTGTTCAACGACGCCTTGGTGATGCCGAGGATGATCTCCTCGTACTGAGCCGTTTCACTCTTCGACTTCTTGAGCTCCGCGTTCTTCTCGAGGAAGTCGTTGCGGTCGACGAACTGGCCGGGCAGGTAGTCCGAGTCGCCCTTCTGGTCGACGCGGACACGCTTCATCATCTGGCGCACGATCAGCTCGATGTGCTTGTCGTTGATGTCGACGCCCTGGGACTTGTAGACCTCCTGCACCTCCTTGACGAGGTACTGCTCGGTCGCCGTCCGGCCGCGCAGCGCCAGCAGCTCGGCCGGGTACAGCGAGCCCTCGTTGAGCTGCGTGCCCGCCTCGATCTTCTGGCCCTGCTGCACGTACAGGCGCGTGCGGCGCGGGAACGTGTAGCGGTGCTCCTCGCCGGCGTCGTCGGTGATGACGATCGTCAGCGCCTTCTCGGTCTCCTCGATGCCGGCGATGCCGTCCTGCTCGGCGATCTTCGCCAGGCCCTTGGGCTTGCGAGCCTCGAACAGCTCGACGACGCGCGGCAGGCCGTGCGTGATGTCCGCCCCGGCGACGCCGCCGGTGTGGAACGTACGCATGGTCAGCTGCGTGCCCGGCTCGCCGATCGACTGGGCGGCCACGATGCCCACGGCGTCGCCGATCTGCGCCGGGTTGCCGGTGGCCAGCGCGCGGCCGTAGCAGGACTGGCAGATGCCGGTCGCCGCGGCGCACTTGAGCACGGAGCGCACGTGGATCTGCGTCGTGCGCAGCTGGTCGGCGGACTCGATCAGGTCCGCGAGCTCGTCGCGGTCGATCTCGGCGCCCTTGACCACGATCTTGCGGCTGCGCTTCGTGGTGATGTCCTCCGCCGCGATCCGCCCGAGCAGCTGCTCGTTGGGCTCACCGGAGTCCTTGTGCAGCGGGAGCTCGATGCCGTCCTTCACGCCGCAGTCGACCTCGCGGATGATGACGTCCTGGGCGACGTCGACCAGACGGCGCGTCAGGTAGCCGGAGTCCGCGGTGCGCAGGGCGGTGTCGGCCAGTCCCTTGCGGGCACCGTGGGTCGAGATGAAGTACTCGAGCACGGTCAGGCCCTCCATGAAGTTGGCCTTGATCGGGCGCTCGATGATCTCGCCCTTCGGGTTGGCCATGAGACCGCGCATCCCGGCGAGCTGGCGAATCTGCTTGAACGATCCCCGGGCGCCCGAGTTGGCCATCATGTAGATCGGGTTCAGGTGGTGCAGGTTGTCCTGCATCGCCTGACCGACCTCGTCGGTGGCCGCGGTCCACTTCTCGACGACCGCCTCGTGGCGCTCGGCCTGGGAGATCAGCCCCGTCTCGTACTGATCCTGGATCTCGCCCACCTCGCCCTCGTAGCGGTCGAGGATCCCCGGCTTCTCCGCGGGGATCACGACGTCGTTCTTCGAGATCGTGATCCCGGCCTGGGTCGCGAAGTGAAAGCCGAGGTCCTTGAAGGCGTCGAGCACGAGCGCGACCGCATGCGCGCCGTGCAGGCCGACGAGGCCCTCGATCACCCGGTTGACGTCGCGCTTGCGCAGCGACTCGTTGATGTACAGGTACTGGCTGGGGTCGTACTCGTCGCCAAGGGCCTCGGCCAGTGCGCGCTCCACCCGGTCGTTGAAGATGATCCGACCGACCGTGGTGAGGATGTGGCCGGTGTTTCGGCCGCGCCGGAACTCGGCGAGGTCGTGCAGCCTGACCATGCCGTGCTCGTAGGAGAGCTCGGCCTCCTGGGCGGAGCGGAAGACGTGCGGGCGCTGCCCGTAGGAGGCGTCCCACTCGCCGGACTGGAGGCGCTCCTCGAGCGCCAGCAGCTCCCCGGGCTCGGGGCCGTAGGTCAGGTAGTAGGAGCCGAGCACCATGTCCTGGGTCGGCGTGGCCAGCGGCGCGCCGTGGGCCGGCGAGAGGATGTTGTTCGACGACAGCATGAGCAGCCGCGCCTCGGCCTGGGCCTCGGCCGACAGCGGCAGGTGGACGGCCATCTGGTCGCCGTCGAAGTCGGCGTTGAAGGCCGAGCAGACGAGCGGGTGGACCTGGATCGCCTTGCCCTCGACGAGCTGGGGCTCGAAGGCCTGCAGGCCGAGGCGGTGCAGCGTCGGTGCGCGGTTGAGCAGCACCGGGTGCTCCTGGATGACCTCCTCGAGCACATCCCAGACCTCGGGGATCATCGAGTCGACCATCTTCTTGGCCGCCTTGATGTTCTGCACGGCCTTGCGCTCGACGAGCCGGGCCATGATGAACGGCTTGAACAGCTCGAGGGCCATCAGCTT
>JACCUS010000306.1 GCA_013811715.1 Nocardioidaceae bacterium | reverse complement strand
CCCGGTACGGATCGTTCAGCACGTACACGTCGCCGGGCTGGATACGGCCCTCGTTGGCGCGCAGCACATGGCGCACGCTCTCGCCCATCGATCCGAGGTGGACTGGAATGTGCGGAGCGTTGGCCACAAGTCCGCCGGTCGGATCGAAGACGGCACATGAGAAGTCGAGTCGCTCCTTGATGTTCACGGACTGGGCGCTGCCGGCGAGCAGCGTGCCCATCTGTTCGGCGATGGCCATGAATCGGTTGGCGAAGATCTCCAATCGGACGGGATCGACTTCGGTGCCGATGGCGTGCCGTGCCGCCCTCGACGTCATCCGCCGCAGCACCAGATCACCGATGTCGCTCACGCGAGCCTGCCAACCCTCGTCGACGACCGTGGTCGCCGTCTCCTCCACGATCACGGCCGGTCCGTTCACCTGGTCCCCCTGCGCGAGATCGTCGCGCCGCACCACAACCCTGCCGCCCTCCTGCCCGTCCCCGTCCGAGGCGGCGCGGGCGGCGGAGGCGGCGCGGGCGGCGGAGCAGGCGGGGGGGAGGACGGTCGGGAGGATCGCTTCCACGCTGACGGCTTCCACGACGAGTGCCCGGTCGGGGGACAAGAACGAGAACATGCGCCGGTAGGACTGCTCGAATGCGCCTTGCATCTCGGCAGGTGAAGCCTCAGGCACGTCGAGCGTGGTCTCGGTGCCGTCGTAGCGCACGTGAACGCGGCGCTCGACGGACACGTCTCCCGATCCTGGTGCGCGGCGCAACTCGGCTGTGGCGTCGGCTGCCAGCTCGTCGAGGGCGCCGGCGATGATGTCCGAGACGCGGTCGGCGGCGAGCGGCAACCCGACGGCCCGCTGGCGCAGCGCGCTTCGATGGGCCAGACCCATTCCGTAGGCGCTGAGCACTCCGGCCAAGGGGTGGGCCAGCACGGTGTCGATGCCGAGGGCATCGGCCACGGCGCAGGCGTGCTGCCCGCCGGCGCCACCAAAGCTGACGAGGACGCAACGCGTGACGTCGTGGCCCCTTTGCACAGAGATGCGCCGGATGGCGTTGACCATGTTCTCGACGGCGATCTCCACGAACCCTGCGGCGACGGTCTCGACGTCGGGACTGGTGCCGGTGGCGGCGCCGATCTCCTCGGCCAGCTCGCCGAACAGTCGCCGCGACGCCCCGGCATCGATCGGCTCGTTGCCGCTTGGCCCGAACACCGCCGGGAAGTGGTCGGGATGGATCCGTCCCAACACGGCGTTGGCGTCGGTCACGGTGAGCGGTCCGCCCCGGCGGTAGCAGGCCGGACCCGGATCGGCGCCGGCCGACTGCGGGCCGACCCGGTAGCGGGCACCGTCGAACTGCAGGACCGAACCTCCGCCCGCAGCCACCGTGTGCACGGCCAGCATCGGCGCCCGCACCCGGACTCCGGCGACGACCGAGTCGAACGTTCGCTCGAAGCGGCCGCTGAACAGCGAGACGTCGGTCGACGTTCCGCCCATGTCGAAGCCGATGGCCTGCTCGAACCCGGCTTGCTCGGCGACCCGGGCCATGCCGACGACACCGCCGGCTGGCCCAGAGACGATGGCGTCCTTTCCCCGGAATCCAGCTGCGTCGGCGAGGCCGCCGTTCGACTGCATGAACGCCAGTGGTACGTCGCCGAGCTCGCCGGACACCCCGGCGATGTACCGGTCGAGTACCGGCGACAGGTAGGCGTCGACCACGGTCGTTTCGCCCCGAGGAACCAGCTTCGGCAACGGGCTGACCTCGTGGCTGACGGACACCTGCGTGAACCCGGCACGCCGCGCCTCCTCGGCCAGCCTCCGTTCGTGGTCCGGGTGCAGGTAGCCATGCATCAGGACGATTGCCACGGCCCGCAGTCCTCGGTCGTGGGCGGACCGCAGCCCGGCGGCGGCGTGCTCGACGTCGAGCGGCTGGAGCACACGGCCATCGGCGTCGACGCGTTCACGCACCTCGACCACGTCGCCGTACAGCAGCTCTGGTAGGTCGATGCGCAGCGTGAACAGACTGGGTCGATGCTGGTCGCCGATGCGCAGGGCGTCGGCGAATCCTGCCGTGATCACCAGCAACGTCGGTTCGCCGGTGCGTTCCAGCAGAGCGTTCGTGGCGACAGTCGTGCCCATGCGCACCTCGTCGACGTCGCCGTCCGGCACGGCATCGCCTGTGGCGACGCCGAGCAGGCGGCGCACGGCCTCTGTGGCCGCGTCCGAGTAGTGATCGGGATCGACGGACAGCAGTTTGTGGGTCCGTAGCTCACCGTCAGGGGTGCGGGCGACCACGTCGGTGAACGTGCCTCCACGATCGATCCAGAACTCCCACCCCACCTGCCCATCCTGCCGCACCTACACGTCGGGATAGCCTGATCAGCGTGACGGTGATCCGCGTGGCGCTCGCCCAGCTCAACGTCACGGTCGGCGACCTCGACGGCAACTTGGCGAAGATGTCCGCGACCTACGAACGGGCGGCCGACGCCGACTGTGACGTGGTGGCGTTCACGGAGCTGGCAACGACCGGGTATCCGCCAGAGGACCTTCTGCTCAAGCCGGGCTTCGTGGCCGACAACATGGCATCCCTGCACAAGCTGGCCGCCCGCACCGGGCACTGCGCCGCCGTCGTGGGGTTCGTCGACCAGGACCGTGACCTATTCAACGCCGCCGCCGTGTGCGCCGACGGTCAGGTCGTCGACACGTACCGCAAGCGCCTGCTGCCGAACTATGCCGTGTTCGACGAGGCGCGCTACTTCACGCCCGGCGATGAGACCGACGACCTGGAGCTGTACGAGCTCGCCGGCGTCAAGGTCGGCATCAGCGTCTGCGAGGACATCTGGAGCCCATCCGGCCCGCTCATGGTGCAGGGGGCTGGCGGCGCCGAGTTGAGCATCAACATCAACGCCTCGCCCTATCACCACGG
>JACCUS010000272.1 GCA_013811715.1 Nocardioidaceae bacterium | reverse complement strand
GAATCGGTCGATGCGCGTACGAGCCGACCTCCATGTCGGCGCCATGCTGACGCTCGTAGCAGAACGTGTCCATGTCGCGGATGATCGGGAAGGAGATCTCGCCCTCCTTCTCCGCCAGCTGCCGGGCGGGGCCGACGCTGATCATCTGGTGCACGGCGGGAGTCAGCGGGATGGAGGCGCCCGCCAGCCGCGCGAGCTGCGGGCTCCAGACCCCGCAGGCGATGACGACCACGTCCGCCTCGATGTCCCCGTCGGTCGTGCGGACCCGTCGTACCCGGCCTTCCTCGACGTCGATGGCGGTCACCTCGACGTTCGGCACGACCTGGAGCGCACCCGTCTCGAGCGCCCGGTCGCGCATGATCGTGCCGGCGCGGAGGGAGTCCACGACTCCGACCGAGGGGGTCCAGAACGCTCCGACGATCACCGACGGGTCCAGGAACGGCACCTTGGCGACCACCTGCTCGGGAGAGACGAGCTCGGACTCGATCCCCCAGGCTCTGGCCGACGACATCCGCCGCCGCAGCTCCTCCATCTGCTCCTCGGTGCGCGCCACCTCGAAGCCCCCCGAAACGGTGAAGACCCCGAGCTCCTTGTACTGGTCCATGCTGTCGAGCGTCAGATCGGCGATCTCCCGCGAATGGTCCACCGGGAAGATGAAGTTGGACGCGTGCCCGGTGGAACCCCCCGGGTTCGGCAAGGGGCCCTTGTCGATCTGCACCAGGTCTCGCCACCCCAGCCGGGCGAGGTGGTGCACGAGGCTGTTGCCGACGATGCCGGCGCCGATGACGACGCAGCGCGCGGTGGGCGGGACGGTCGGCACGAGAGGCTCCCCTTTGAGTTGCGTTATACGCGAGTCAGTGCATGGCCACGGTCCTTCACCCGGTCCGCACCGGTGGCTTCGGCCCGGCTGCCGGGTCGGGGGTGTCGCTGTGCCCCTGGCTGCGGTCGCTGCTCTTCAGTGCCGCACGGACCTTGGGCGATGTGGTCGCGTCGTCCGGTTCGTTGCGGAGCTCCTTCATGAGCGAGAAGCACATGGCCAACAAGATGAGCAGGAACGGCGCGGCCACGATGATCACCAGCGTCTGCAGCGCCGCCAAGCCACCTGTCCAGAGCAGCACGCCGGCCACCGCGCCGGTGGCGACGCCCCAGAAGACCACCAGCCCTCGACGCGGCGTCTCGGTGCCGGACTCGCTCAGCATGCTCATGACGATCGATGCGCTGTCTGCGCCCGTGACGTAGAAGATCGCCACCAGGAACACGGCGAGGGCGACCGTGATGGATGCGAGCGGGAACTCGCGGAGCGTCGCGAACAGGGCGTTCTCGATCCCGGCGTCGAGGGCGGCGGGCATGTTCACACCGCTGAACTGCAGGTTGAACGCCGAGCCGCCGAGGATGGAGAACCACACGAAGCTGACCAGGCTGGGCACCGCGATCACGTAGGTGACGAACTGACGGATGGTCCGTCCCTTGGAGATGCGGGCGATGAACATGCCCACGAAGGGCGTCCACGAGATCCACCACGCCCAGTAGAAGATCGTCCAGCCGTTGAGCCAGGCCGCACCTTCGAACACACCGGTGCGGAAGCTCATGGAAGGCAGCTGGGTCAGGTAACCGCCGATGGACTCGGTGAACGTGCCGAGGATGAAGAGTGTGGGGCCGACGACGAACAGGAAGAGCACCAGCAGACCGGCAGCCACGGCGTTGGTGTTGGAGAGCCACTTGATGCCTCGATCGATGCCACTGGCCGCAGATGCCACGAAGCACAACGTCAAGAAGGCGATGACCACGACCGCGAGGGTCTTGTCGCCTCCGCCCCGGCCGAACACGTCGTCGATCCCACCGGTGATCTGCAGCGCTCCCAGCCCGAGGGATGTCGCGGAGCCGAACAGCGTCGCGAAGATCGCGATGATGTCGATGGCCTTGCCGGGCCCTCCGGCCGCCCGGTTGCCGATGAGCGGGAAGAACGTGGAGCTGATCAGGTTGCCACGCCCCTTGCGGTACGCGAAGTAGGCGATCGACAAGCCGATGACCGCGTACATCGCCCACGGGTGGAAGCCCCAGTGGAAGAACGTGTACTCCATCGACAGCTGGGCGGCCTCCGGTGTCCCCGGCTCGGCCATCCCCATCGGTGGGGTGTTCAGGTGCGTGAGCGGTTCGGCGACGCCATAGAACATCAGCCCGATACCCATGCGGTGGCGAACATCATGGAGACCCACGAGAAGGTCGAGAACTCCGGTTCGGCATCGTCTGGGCCCAGCCCTGATGTGACCGTAGCGGCTGACCGCCAGGTAGACCGAGAAGAGCACGAAGAAACCGCTCGACAAGACGAACAGCCAGCCGAACACGTCGGTGACCCAGGCCAGCACGTCACCGGTGCCCTTCGTCAGGCCCTTGTCGTCGACGACTCCCCACGTCACGAATGCCACCGCAGCGGCGGCCGCGACGCCGAACACCACCCGATCGAATCCGTGCCGGGTACGGCCCTCCTGCGCTGTCGTCCGGTCCTGCCGCTGCTGCACCATAGGCACCTCCGTAGTCGTGCTTGCGCTCACGCGAACGGTTGGCGTGATCCGCACATCCGGTTCGCGTGACGCAACACGTCGATCAGTACGCAACCAGAATCCTCCGAACTCCTGGTCGCGTCAATGGTTCGCCCCACCCTGTTGCGTCAGCGGGAACCCCAGCCGAGCCGGTGGGACACCTCCTGCGCCGCGGCGACCAGCAGGGGGGCCACCTGCTCGATCCTCTCCCGCCCGAGCCGGAACGTCGGACCGGACGCACTGATCGACGCCACCACGTCGCCGTGCGCGTTTCGGATCGGCGCCGCTAACGCCGTCAGCCCGACCTCGAGCTCGTCGACCGCGACCGCGTAGCCGCGGTCCCGAACGGACGAGATGTCACGCCGCAGCTCCGACAGGCGAGTGATCGTTTGATCGGTGTACCCCGGGAGCTTCTTGACGTACATGGCCAGTTGCCCGTCTGGGACACCGCTGAGCAGCACCTTGCCATTGGAGGTGGCATGCAGCGGGATGTGCTGCCCCACCCAGTTGTGCGACTGCAACGCGGACGCACCAGCTACCTGGTCGACGTACAGCGCAGAGCCCTCGGACAGCACAGCGACGTTCACGGTTTCACGGGTGGCGACGGCCAGCTGCCTGGCGACGGCGCGGGCCTCTTGCACCACGTCCAACCGAGCAGTCGTGGCGGCTGCAAGCCGGAGGATGCCGACGCCGAGTCGGTACTTGCCGCGCTCGCCGACCTGCTCGGCCACCCCTCGCCTCTCCAGGGCGCCCACCAGGCGAAACGCCGTGCTCTTGTGCACGCCGAGCTCGGCCGCGATGTCACTCACTCCGACCTCGCCGCCGCGGGCAAGGAGATCCAAGATCGCCAGCGCGCGATCCACCGACTGCACCGGGCTGGCCGTTCCAGCGTTGTACATAGCGCAACACTAACGGTTCACCGGCTGCAACCGGCCAACTGTGCCCCGGCTGTCGCGGTGTGGCGGCCCCGGCCGGACTGTGTGTCGTCCTCATCCCGGCCACACCACCTCGGATCGTGGCGCTCGCGGCTATTGGCTGACAACCCAGGCGTTGGTTCTGGCCAGCTGGCGCTCCTCGAGGCTCTCGATCCACGTCACGCTCGCCGGCTGCAACCGGTCACAGACCCAGTCCCAGTGGAGGGACACGACATCGCCCGCGGCGATCTCATCGAGCAGCGCGCACCCCTCCACCGACCAGCGGGCGGCCTCTTCGCGCGCTTCGCCGTGCACCAGCCGCGCACCATCCCACTCCAGCCGACGAGTGCGCACGGCCACCCGTTCCCCGTCCACGCGCAGCACCTCGCCGCACCGGATCCGGCATTGGTCGAGCACCTCGGCAGGAGTGTCGCTGCCGTTGCCGAGCAGTCGCACCCAGGGGTAGACCTCGAAGACGTGGAAGCTGTGGTTGGACAGCGCCGACAGCCCGGCCTGCGTCCAGGGTCCGCCCAGCTGGCCCTTGAGCCTTGGGGTCAGCTCGGCCAGGAAGGTCACCGGATCCACCCGGTCGAGCAGCTCGTTGCCGACCCAGTAGGCCTCCACGACGCGCTGGTCCAGCGGATCGGCGACACCCACGGCGTCGGCCAGGATCTGCAGGTAGACCCACGCCCCCTCGAACCGCGGCGCCCGCCGGCGCACCTCGTCATGGAAACGGCCACTGCTCTGCTCCAACAACGCAGCTGCTCCGGCCGGGCCGCAGTAGCCCAGCTCGTTGGGTGGATATGCGTACCGCGCGAACAGCAGCGCCCCCTGCTCGCTCACTCAGCAGATCCGCGGCAGTTGCTCGCCCAACGGCAGGTGGACAACGCGGTTGCCACCGAGGCCGGTCTTCGCGACCACCACACCGGGATGGTCCTCGACGCAAGACCCGATGACGGTCGCGTCGTGGCCGTACTCATGACCATGCATGGCCGCCAGCACCTTGGCCGCGTCACCCGCGGGCAGGATCGCCAGCAGCTTGCCCTCGTTGGCGACGTAGAGGGGGTCGAGCCCGAGCAGGCCGCATGCATCCTGCACCGCCTGCGGGATAGGCAGGTCCCGCTCCACGATCTCGACGCCGACCTTGGCGGCCGAACCGATCTCGTTCAGTGACGTCGCCACACCGCCCCGCGTGGGGTCACGCAGCACATGGATGTCCGCGCCGGTGTCGAGCATCGCGGCCACCAGGCCGTTCAAGGGTGCCGTGTCGGACGTCACCGTCGTACCGAACTCCAGCCCCTCGCGTCCACTCATCACGGCGATGCCGTGTACGCCGATGTCGCCACTCACGATCACCACGTCGCCGGGAGCGGCGCGTTCGGGCCGGATGTCCACGCCGTCACGCACCACACCGATGCCGGAAGTGTTGACGAAGACCCCGTCGCCGCTGCCCCGGTCGACCACCTTGGTGTCACCGGTGACGAGCTTGACGCCCGCCTTGAGGGCAGCCGCGCCCAACGCCCCCGCCACGCGACCGATGTCGGAGAGCGGGGTCCCCTCCTCCAAGATGAACGCGGTCGACAGCACCATCGGCGTTGCGCCGGCCATCGCCAGGTCGTTCACTGTCCCGTTGACGGCCAGCTCCCCGATCGTGCCGCCCGGGAAGAACAGCGGCTTGACGACGAACGAGTCGGTCGAGAACGCCAGCCTGCCACTTCCGCCCAGCTCCACCACGGCGGAGTCGCCCAGCGCCGCATCCGCAGCCTCGCCGAACGCGGGCAGGAACAGATGCTCGATCAGCTCGCCCGACATGGCGCCACCGCCGCCGTGAGCCATCACGATGTTCGGTGAGTCGCGCAAAGGCACCGGGCACACCCAGCCGTCGAAGTCCAAAGGAGCAGCAGTCTCCTCCTCAAGCATGGCTCGGCTCCGGCGCGACGGCCGTCGATGGCGACGTCTCCGGTTCGAGCAGTTCGAGCCGCCGGTAGAGGTAGTAGGCGGCGCAGGCGCCCTCGCTGGAGACCATGGTGGCTCCCAGCGGGTTGCGCGGAGTGCACTCCTTGCCGAAGGCTGCGCACTCGTGCGGTTTGATGAGCCCCTGCAGCACCTCGCCCGATCTGCAGAGCGGTGACTCGTCGGCCCGTATGTCCTCGACGGCGAAGCGTCTCTCGGCGTCGAACTCGGCGTACCGCTCCGACAGCCGCCAACCGCTCTGCGGGATCATCCCGATGCCGCGCCAGGCACGGTCGGTCACGTCGAAGACGTCGCGCAGCATCGCTATGGCGGCGACGTTGCCTTGCGGCAGGACGGCGCGGGGGTAGGCGTTCTCGAGCTCGTGCCTGCCCTCTTCGAGCTGGATGACGGTACGACGAATGCCCTCCAGCAGGTCGAGCGGCTCGAAGCCGGTGACGACGATCGGCACCTGGTACTTGTCGCACAGTGGCGGGTACTCCGCTGTGCCCATGACGCTGCACACGTGGCCGGCAGCCAAGAACCCCTGCACCCGGCAGACAGGCGACTCCATGATGGCCGCGATGGCCGGCGGCACCAGCACATGAGAGACCAGCAGCGAGAAGTTCTTGATGCCGAGCCGATTGGCCTGGTAGACCGTCATCGCGTTGGCCGGGGCGGTCGTCTCGAAGCCGATGCCGAAGAAGACGACCTCGCGGTCGGGGTTCTCCCTGGCCAGGGTGAGGGCGTCGAGCGGTGAGTACACGACCCGGACGTCGCCCCCCCGGCTCTTGATGCGGAACAGGTCGTCGTTGCTGCCCGGCACCCGCAGCATGTCTCCGAACGAGCAGAAGATGACCCCGGGTCGCGCCGCGATCTCGAGCGCCTTGTCGATGATCTCCAGCGAGGTCACACAGACCGGATAGCCGGGTCCGCGGATCAGCTCGATGGCGTCGGGCAGCAGCTGGTCGATGCCGTGCCGGATGATCGAGTGTGTCTGCCCGCCGCACACCTCCATCAGCGCCCAGCGCTGCGTGGTCACCTCATGGATCTGGTCGATCAGGTTCTTCGCCAGATCGGGGTCGCTGAACTCTTCGAGATACTTCATGACGCCTCCCGCTCGTCTATGCCCGCCTGTTTGGCGGCCAGGGCAAACCCATCACCGAACTCTTCTTCGAGAATGCCCATCCGTTCGAAGTTCGCCAGAGTCTCCTGGGCGGACTGTTCGTCGAGTCGCTGGATCGCGAACCCGACGTGCACCATCACGTACTCGCCGATCTGGACGTCAGGGATGTACTCCAGGCACACGTTCTTGCGCACACCCCCGAAGTCGACTTCGGCCATCTTCGTCTGATCTCGGTCTTCCAGACTCAACACCTTGCCGGGCACTGCTAGACACATGTCCTGCTCCTTTCGATTCGCCGTCTCATCCGGATGCGCCGACCAAGATCTGACCCAAGGCCAGGCCGGCGTCGTTGGGTGGCAGCAGCTGTGGTCGCAGCACCCGGAAGCCTACCGCCGTCAACCGGCTCGACGTCTCCCGCAGCAGCAGGCTGTTCTGGAACACGCCACCGCCAAGAGCCACTGTGTCGAGACCGAGCTCTCGCCGCGCAGCCTCGGCGAGCTCGGCGACGAGGTGTACGACGGCCAGGTGGAACCGTGCGGCCACGACTTCGGCGGCTGTGCCGCGCCGCACGTCGTCGACGACAGCGGCGAGCACGGCGGCCGCGGAGGCGGTCACCGGGGCGCCCCGGACCGACGTACCGCCGACGGCGAAGGCGTACGGCTGGTCGACCTTGTCGACGGCCCGCGCGAGGGCTTCCAGCTCGATCGCGGCCTCCGCCTCGTAGTCGACGACCTGGCGCACACCCGCGAGAGACGAGACCGCATCGAAGAGTCGTCCCATGCTGGACGTCGGCACGCAGCCGAAGCCGGTGTCGAGCTGGTGCCGCAGCACCCGGCGTTCCAGCTCGGGACAGGCGTCGACTGATGGCAGCCACTCTTCCCAGGGCAGGTGGGCGGTGTGGAGGTGGGAGAGCGCCATGCGGTAGGGACGTTGGACGCTCGCGTCACCGCCGGGGAGCGGTACGTACCCGAGGTGCGCGAAGCGCCGGAAGTCCTTGTAGTCCGCGACCAACACCTCACCGCCCCAGATGGCTCCGTCGGTGCCGTAGCCGGTGCCGTCGAAGGCGACGCCGATGACCCGCTCGCTGCCGTCGAGCCCGTGCTCACCCATCACCGAGGCGATGTGGGCGTGATGGTGCTGCACTCCCCGGACGGGTGCTCCGAGCGCGGTCGCCTTGGCGCTCGCCCACATGGTCGAGTGGTAGCCGGGATGGTTGTCGGTGACGACCAGGCCGGGGCGCACGCCGGTGAGCATCTCCAGATGGCGCTCGGTGGTGCCGAGTGCCTCCACCGTGGCGAGGTCCTCCATATCGCCGATGTGCTGGCTGACCCAGGCGTAGCGGCCTGCCGCGACGCAGCAGGTGTTCTTCAGGTCCGCCCCGGCGGCGAGCATCGGCTCGACCTCGAAGGGCAACGCGATGGGTGTCGGCGCATAGCCGCGCGACCGTCGGATGGGCAGCTCGATGCCGGAGACCACCCGCGAGACGGAGTCGTCGCAGGGGATGCGGATCCGGCGGCCGTGTCGCAGCCAGCCGTCGACGAGCGGAGCGAGACGCTCGACCGCCTCGTCGTCGCCGATCACGATCGGTTCACCCGACAGGTTGCCCGACGTCATCACCAGGGCGCGCGGCCCCGGCTCCGCATCGTCGCCGACTCCGAACAGCAGTATGTGCAGCGGCGTGTAGGGCAAGAAGACGCCGAGATCGGGGTTGCCGGGAGCCACCGAGTCAGCGATCTCCGTTGCCGGGGTCGGCTTCCGCGCGGCGAGGACGATCGGTCTGCGGATGCCGGTCAGCAACGCCTCCTCGGTCGCGTCGAGAGACACCAGCTGCCGGGCCACCTCGACGTCGGCCGCCATCACGGCGAACGGCTTGTCGCCACGCCGCTTACGTCGGCGCAGCTCCGCGACTGCTCGCTCGTCGGCGGCGTCGCACGCCAGGTGGTAGCCGCCGAGCCCTTTCACCGCGAGGATCTGGCCGTTGGCGAGCCTGGCACGTGCCAAGGCCAACGCGGCTTCACCGGACCGGGGCGAGCCGTCGACCGTGACCAGCTCGAGCACCGGCCCGCACCTCGGACACGCGATGGGCTGGGCGTGGAAGCGACGGTCCCCAGGGTCGGCGTACTCCTGTGCGCAGTCGTCGCACATCGGGAAGTCGACCATCGTGGTGTTGTCGCGGTCGTAGGGGAGACCGGTGACGATGGTGAAACGCGGACCGC
>JACCUS010000241.1 GCA_013811715.1 Nocardioidaceae bacterium | reverse complement strand
CGTCGACCTCGAAGTGGCCAAGGCGGAAGGCGCCCCGAACCTCCGGCTTCACCAACTCGGAAGGTTCTGACCGCGGCACCACACCGTCAACGTCCTGAACCGCCGGCTAGCGGTACACCGGCAGGATGTCCGAGACCACACCGCTTGCGTCATACGTGTTCCATGTGACTGGGACGGGGTCAGGGACGCGATGCGAGCTGCGTGAGTGCCGTCGCCGCCTTGCCCGACTTGAGCACGTCGAACAACGCGCCGGTATGGCCGGCGGCCTTCAGCGTGCCCCGCATGTAGGCCACGTCGGGGTCGAAGCCGTCGGCCGACGCCACGGACAGGGGCACCGTGATCACGACGTCGGCATCGTCGGGTCCCTCGACGCGCTCGTCGCCCTTGCGCACCACGACCCGGTATTGGACCGTGCTCATGATGAGTCGGCAGCCGAGCGGTGCCGGACGCCCTCGAAGAGATCATCCTCGATCCCATCGGGAGGGGCGGCGGCGACGAGGGAGCGGGCAAGCTGCCAGTCCTCGGTCGGATACACATCAGCCAGCTCCTCGTCGGTGAGCCCGAACCAGAACGCCTCTGACGGATCCACCTGGGTGGCGTGGGCACGTAGAGCCTCCGAGCGGGCACCGACCGAGTCACGCACGTCGATCTTCGTCGTGATCAGGTGGTCGTTGTCTGGCCGGTCGAACCACTTCTCATCGAACGGCGACGATCCGCGCAGACGCTGTAGGGCGTCGTGCACAGCAATCATGCGGGCTCGCGACCACGTGGAGTAGTACATCTTCGAAGGCTGGAACGGTGCTCCGTGCTCGGGGTACCAGTCGGGGTCGCCGGCCCGGTCGAACGCCGGCAGCGAGACGTCATGCACACGCAGGTGATCGGGATGCGGGTAGCCGCTCTGGTCGTCACCGTACGTCAGGATCACCTGGGGGCGGGTGCGTCTGATCACGGCCACCAAACGGCCGACGGCATCGTCGAGCTCGGCCTGGTGGAACGATTCGGGATGCTCGTTCGTCGGTTCGCCGGCCATGCCCGAATCGCGGTAACCGAGCATGACCACCTCGTCGTAGCCGATGACGGCCGCCGATGCCGCCAGCTCGGCCGGCCGCACCTCGGCCAGCTTGGCCCGTTCCTGGTCTGGAGTCAGCCCATGGAACGGCTGGCCCTCCCGGCGCAGGCCGGGGTTCTGCAGTTCGCCCTCCTCGCCGCCGGTGCAGCACACGAGCACGGTGCGCACCCCCTCGGCGTGGTACTTAGCCACTGTGGATGCTCCCTTGGACGCCTCGTCGTCGGGATGCGCGTGCACACTGAGCAGAGCGAGCGGTTCGGGCACCCGTCGAAGGTTATCCGGCGCAGTGCCCGGCGGTCGCAGGCCCATTTCCCGTACGCTCCCCCCGTGATGCGCCGTACCACGCTGTGCCTCATCGTGCTCTCGGCGGCGCTCACCGTGGCATGTGACACCGACGACGGGCGTTACCTCCGGCCTCCGGGCTCGGGCTCGACGACCACGACGACGAACCCGAGTGGCAGCAGTGGCGTGGACGGATCGTCACCGAGCACTGCGGGCGTCTCGCCGGCCGGGTTCCAGATCGCGCTGCCGTTCGCCGGCAGGGCGATCGAACGGCGGTACACGTGCGACGGCGAGGATCTGGCCCCACAGATCAGCTGGCTGAACGTTCCGGGCGACACCCGGGAGCTGGCGGTCGTTGTCATCGACCTCGACGCGGACGGATTCGTGCACTGGGTGGCGACGGGACTCGATCCCGAGGCACTGTCGCTGTTGCCCGGCGTAGGTGGCAGCGTGGTAGAGGCCGTCAACTCGTCGGGCAGCGTCGGATGGAGCGGCCCGTGCCCGCGGCGGCGCCAGGAGTCCCACCGGTACGAGTTCACGCTCTACGCGCTGGCCCAGCCGCTCGACATCGCGCCGCGGTCGCCGGCGTCGGACGTCATCGAAGCGATCGAAGGCGGGGCGATCGATCGCACGAGCGCCATCGGCGAGTACGACCGTTGATGCCGCGATGGCACAGCGCTCCCGAGTTCGTACCCTGAGGAACGATGTCGCTGCCCCAGCCCCCCGCGTCCACCCAGACCTCCTGCTACCGCCACCCCGACCGAGAGGCCGGGCGGCGCTGCACGCGCTGCGGACGAGCGGCCTGCACCGAATGCCTGGTGCAAGCTGCCGTCGGCAGCCACTGCGTCGACTGCGCCCGCCAGGCCCGTCCGTCGGCGACGTTCAAGGCCAAGGTGTGGAACGCCCGCCAGATCACACTCGTCACGTACGCGTTGATCGCCGTCAATGTGGCCGTGATGATCTGGATGGGCATCGACGACCCTGCATCGATCGGGCTGCGCAACCGCATCAGCGGCGTGCAGTTCGACCTCGGCCTGGCCAGGGGATTGCTTGCCGACGGCCAGTGGTACCGCCTGGTGTCGGCCGGATTCTTGCACTTCGGCATCGTGCACTTCGCCTTCAACATGCTGCTGCTGTTCCAACTCGGTCAGCTGCTGGAACCGGCGATCGGGCGCGTCCGCTTCGGGCTCTTGTACGGTGCGGCGCTGCTCGGCGGATCGGCTGGCGCGGTGCTGTTGGAGCCGAGGGGTCTGCACGGCGGGGCGTCTGGCGCCGTGTTCGGACTCATGGCAGCGGCGGCAGTGGGGCTCAGATACCGGGGGATCAACCCGTTCTCCACCAGCATCGGCCCACTGTTGCTGATCAACCTGCTGCTGACGTTCAGCATCCCGGGCATCTCGATCGGCGGTCATCTGGGCGGCGTGGTGACCGGCGGCGCCGTTGCCCTCGTGGTCATGGCACCGCCATGGAAGTTCCCGAAGTGGGCGCCCTACGTCGCCCCCGTCGCCGTCGCGCTCATCTCGATCGGCGTCGCCGTCGCCGTCTCCCGGATGTGACCGTCAACGCATAGTTCCTGGTCGGAGCGGGTGTCACACCCACTTGAGATGCTGACATCATGACAACGACCAGCTCTTCTCGCCAGCTCAACCTGTTCCCGGCGCCCACGCTGCCAGCGCGGTTCCGCCTCAGCGACGACACCGTGAAGCGCGGCCGGCGACACATCGCCGAGATCCGCAAGATGCTCGCCAGCTCCCCTCACAACTACGAGCTCGAGGGTGTCACGCCGATACCCGAGCGCCACCAGCGC
>JACCUS010000237.1 GCA_013811715.1 Nocardioidaceae bacterium | reverse complement strand
CCGAGGGCCGATACCTCGCCGAGGCGCTGCGCCAGGAGACCACCGGCGGCATCTTGTTGCTGACCACGGCCGTGGTCGCCTTCTGCTGGGCCAACTCGCCGTGGGTAGGCGGCTACGAGTCGCTTCGCCACCTCGACCTCGGGCCGCTGACTCTCGAGCACTGGGCGGCCGACGGCGGCTTGGCGCTCTTCTTCTTCGTGGCAGGTCTGGAGCTCAAGCGTGAGCTCGTCGTCGGCAGCCTCAGCCGATTCGCCGACGCCATGGTGCCGGTGGCCGCAGCCGTCGCCGGAATGGTAGTGCCCGCGCTCATCTACCTCGCCGTCAACTCACGCAGCGGCGATCTGAGTGGCTGGGCCGTACCCACCGCGACGGATATCGCCTTCGCGCTGGCCGTGCTGGCAGTCGCCGGAAGCGCGCTGCCCGCCGCTCTGCGGGCGTTCCTCCTCACGTTGGCGGTCGTCGACGACCTCGGCGCGATCCTGGTCATCGCGGTCGTCTTCACCGCTGAGATCGAGGCGTTCTACCTGCTCGGCGCGCTCGGCCTGCTCGGGCTGTACGCCTTGCTGCAGCGTTCTCGGGTCTCCGGATGGCTCATCTACGGTCCTGTCGTGGTCGCCACCTGGTGGCTGGTGCTGGAGAGCGGGGTGCACGCGACCGTCGCCGGAGTCGCGCTCGGACTGCTCACCCGGGTCCGAGCCGACGAGAAGGAGGGCAGCTCGCCGGCGGAGCGTGTCGAGCACCAGCTTCGGCCGTGGTCGGCCGGCCTGGCGGTCCCGTTCTTCGCGTTGATGTCGGCGGGGGTCGCTGTCGGCGGTCTGGCTTCGCCGTTCACCGACCCGATCGTCGTGGGGATCACGCTCGGCCTCGTCCTCGGCAAGGCGATCGGCGTGCTGGGCGGCGCCTGGCTGGTGGCTCGGCTGTCCCGTGCCGAGCTCTCCCCCGACCTGCTCTGGCGAGACGTCCTCGGTGTGGCAGTTCTCTCAGGGGTTGGGTTCACCGTGTCGCTGCTGATCGCGGAGCTGGCCTTCACGGGCGCAGCCGTGGCGTCGGCCAAGACCGCCGTACTCGCCGGCTCCCTGATCGCGGCAGCTGTGGCGACCGTCGTGCTGCGTCTCCGCAACAGGCAGCACGCGCTGCACTAGGACGAGTGACACCGTAGGGTTTCAGTGTCGAACCCGAAGGGCACCAAGACGAACACCCGAGGAGAGGACAGACATGGCGACCGCACAACCGGAGCCTGACCCGAAGGAAGAGCCCACGATCGGTCGGTTGATCGCCGACAGCACGGCGGACATCTCGTCGCTCATCCGGGACGAGATCGCCCTGGCCAAGACCGAGCTGAGGTTCAGCGTCAAGGCCGGCGGCATCGGGGCAGCACTTTTCGCGGTCGCGGGCTTCCTCGCCGTGTTGGCCGTCATCATGTTGTCGATCGCGTTCGCCTACTTCCTCGACTGGTGGATCGTCGGCACCGCGACCGCGTTCATCATCGTCTTCGGTGTCTACCTGCTGATCACCGTGGTCCTCGCGCTCATCGGCCGCAAGAAGATCAAGCAGGTCAAGGCGCCGGAGCAGACAATCGCCGCGGTCAAGAGCAACAAGCAGGTACTTAAGCGCGGTTGACCAACCGTGGCCACCGGCGAAAAGGTCGAGATAGCGGGGCCGTGGACCCACCGCCACATCGCGGCGAACGGGGCGAGGTTCCACCTCGCCGAGACCGGGGACGGCCCGCTCGTGCTGCTCTTGCACGGCTTCCCGGAGTTCTGGTGGGCATGGCGCCATCAGCTGCCGGCACTCGCCGAAGCGGGGTACCGCGCCGCGGCGATGGACCTTCGGGGGTACGGCGGCAGCGACAAGACCCGGGACGGGTACGACCCCCGGTCACTCGCCGCCGACGTCGTGGGCGTGATCCGCACGCTCGGATGCCGCGACGCGGTCCTGGTCGGCCAGGGTTGGGGCGGGTACGTCGCCTGGGCGGTCGCGACCGTCCACCCGGACGTGGTCCGTGCTCTCTGCGCCGTGGCCTCGCCTCACCCGGCGGAGCTGCTGAGGTTCCCGGCCGGTCTGCTCGCCAAGTCGCCGCTCGCCCATGTGGCGGCCATGCAGCTCCCCTGGCTGCCCGAGCGGCGCATCACCCAGGTGGACTACATCTCCCGGCACCTCGCCGGCTGGGCGGCGCCGGGTTCGCGATTTCCAGACGAGGAAGCAGTCGAGCGCTACCGCGACGCGTTGGCCGAGTGGCCGTCGTCGCACTGCGCATTGGAGTACCACCGGTGGCTGTTCCGCTCTCGGCTGCGCGCCGATGGCAAAGCGTTCGGGCTCGCCATGAGGCGGCCGATCGAGCTGCCCGTGCTGCACATCGGTGGCGCGGCAGACCCCGCCGTACACCGCAATGCCGTCATCAGGTCGGCCCGGCATGTCACCGGCCCGTTCGCGCAGGTGACGATCGACGCCGCAGGCCATTTCCCGCATGAGGAGGCGCCGCAACGCTTCAACGAGCTGCTTTTGGAATGGTTGTCACAGAGTGCACGCGCCGGTGTCGACCTCCTCCGTTGAGCCGAGCCCGGTTTCGGCGGCATCGGCCACCCCGTCGGCGGTCAGCGCGTAGCCGGTGTTGGCGTCGTTGATCGAGGCCGCGAAGATCACGCCGATGACGTCGCCTCGTACGTCGACGAGCGGGCCACCAGAGTTGCCCTGCCGCACCACGGAGTAGATCGAGTAGGTGTCGCGGTAGACCGTGTCGTCGCCGTAGATGTTGGCGCTGCGCAGCGTCTGCTGGTCGCGCACCCGAGCCGGCTGCACGTCATACGGGCCGTTCTCCGGGAAGCCCAGGACCGCCCCGGAGTCCTCCGACTCGGCCGGCCCGCCGAACTCGAGCGCCGGCGCCTCGAGGCCAGGGACGTGCAGGACCGCCACGTCGAGATCGGGGTCGTAGTGGACGATGTCGGCCTCGTGCTCTGTCTCGGCGATGCTGACAACCGGTTCGTCGACGCCGGCGACGACATGGGCGTTCGTCATCACCCGCTCCGACTCGTAGACGAAGCCGCTGCCTTCGAGGGTGCGACCACAGTCGTCGGCCGAGCCCAAGATCTTGACCACGCTGGCTTGCGCCGCAGCCACGCCCGGTCGGGCGGCCACGCCGGTGGCGGGCACCGGGACCGCCTTGATGCGCTCCGGCGCGAACGGCTCGAGGTACTCCGGGAAGCGCGAGGAGTCGACGATGGAGTTGAACGCCGACAGCACCCGGTCGGCACCGCCGGGCAGCGCCTTGTCGACCGTGCCCAGCACCGCCGACGATCGCACCTCCTGGCTGAGCGCGCGCAGCTCGGCGCCGCCGGCGGCGACACCGAGCACCCAGGCGATCAGCAGCATGGCGGCAACACCCAGCACCGAACCGCCAAGCGCGTCGACCACCCGGGCGGGCTGCCAGGTGACTCGCCGCCGGAGATGGCCGCCGCCGTAGGCCCCCGCGGCCTGTCCCACGAACGCGGACGCCAACACGACCAACAACGCCGCCACGGACACGCCGAGGCCGGGGTCGAAGCCGTCAAGCAGGATCGGCGTCACCTGCACCCCGAGGAAGCCGCCGACCAGCAGGCCCAGCGTCGACGTGGCACCCACGATGAAGCCCTGCCGGTAACCGGAGAGCGCATACACGACGGCGCTCAGGATCAACACGATGTCCAAGGTGTTCATCAGTCGAGCTGCCCCCGCCGCACGTCTCGCAGCGACATCGGGAGCTCGATGACGCGCCGGGCGTCCCACGGCTGGTCCCAGCCTGCTGCAGTGAAGATGCGCGCGAGCAAGCCGGCGGTGAAGCCCCAGACGATCAGGTCCCGGACGCAGAAGGCAGGCCCGACGTAGCCGGACGGATGTCGCACCCGGACCCGGTTCGCCGGGTCGAGCAGCTCCCCGAGGGTGACCTTGTGCACCGACGCGGTCTCCGCAGGGTCCACTGCGTGTAC
>JACCUS010000201.1 GCA_013811715.1 Nocardioidaceae bacterium | reverse complement strand
GCCGAGGATGTCGTCGAGGCGGGTGGCTCGGCTGGTGTGTGGTTTGCCAGGCCGTCGACTCGGGCCTTGGAGAGTGCGGTGGCCGGATCAATGGATACTGCCCGGGCGGCCGAGTATGCAGGGATCGTCGACGAGGCTGAGGCTGCCCAGCACCAGGGAACTCGGGAGCGTTCGTCCTTGGTGCGGCGGTTGCGCGCGGAGTTGCGGCGGGTTGAGCGCCGCGACTTCTTTCGTCCTCCACAGCGAGAGCAGGCCCGCCAAGCCGTGACTGCGCTTGGCCGTGAGCATGTTCGTGGTGAGGAAGGCGTGGGCGCGTGAGGTGGGTGACGCGTGCCGGTGTTCATATCGACCGCGCGGCGTGCGCGTGGTTGGTCCGCCGGTTCATCGACCCCGCGGCGGAGTTCGTGTTCGTCGCCGACCCCAGTGAGGTACCCGGGGATGCAACACCGTTCGACATGCGCGGTGTGAAGTTGGGACACCATGGCGGGGACTGCAGCTTCGAGACGTTCTTGCGATGTTACGAGCTGGTTGATCCGGTGTTGTGGCGGATGGCTGGCATCGTGCACGAGGCCGACCTGGAAGATGACGTATACGACGCGCCGGAGGCGGCCGGCTTCGACGTGATCCTGCGTGCGTTGTCCGTTGCGTATGACGATGCGGCGGTACTGAGAATCACCGCACCCGTCTTTGATGCGGTGTACGAGTACATGCGCCGAGCCGCAGTCATCGGCAGGGACCCGTCTTGAGCGAAGAACGCCGTATCCACGACATGGTGCCGCTGGCAGCGGCGGCCCGCACGTGGTTCAAGATCGCGCTGCAGACTTTCGGCGGCCCCGCAGGCCAGATCGCGGTGATGCAGCGGACGTTGGTCGACGAGCAGCGATGGATAGGCGAGCGCCGATTCATGCATGCCCTCAGCTATTGCATGCTGCTTCCCGGGCCGGAGGCGCAGCAACTCGCCATCTACATCGGCTGGCTACTCAACGGCAACCTCGGTGGACTGATCGCGGGTGTCCTCTTCGTGCTCCCCGGTGTCGTGGCGTTGCTGAGCCTGTCCGCCATTTACGTCGGCTATGGCGACACTGCCGTCGTCACGGCCCTGTTCGCAGGGTTGGCTCCCGCGGTGCTGGCAATCGTGGTGCAGGCTGTGGTCAAGGTGGCCAAGCGGGCACTACATCATCGCTGCCTTGTCGCCATCAGCGCGGCCGCCTTCGTCGCGCTTGCGGTTTTCGCCGTGCCCTTCCCGCTGGTCGTTCTTGTGGCTGCGTTGATCGGCTGGGGCGTGGGCAAGGTCCACCCTGCGGTCATGGCAGCACCGCAGAGAAACGATGATCCCAGCGCGACAACGCCACTGATCTCCGACGACGCCCTGCACCACGCAAGACCCACTCTCCGCCGAGCAGCGTTGCTCTTGACCGTTGGCGTTCCCTTGTGGCTGCTGCCCGTGGCGGTGGCCGTCGTGCTGGCCGGCTCGGACAGCGTGTACGCCGAACAGGGCATGTTCTTCAGCGGCACGGCCCTGGTCACCTTTGGTGGCGCCTACGCGGTGCTGGCGTTCGTCGCCCAACGCGCAGTCGAGGTCTACGGTTGGCTCGCACCGGGCGAGATGGTACGCGGTCTCGCCCTGGCTGAAACAACGCCCGGACCGCTCATCATGGTCGTGCAGTTCGTCGCTTTCGTCGGCGCCTTCCGTAACCCAGGTGCGCTCGATCCGTGGTTAGGTGCCCTAGTCGCGTCGCTATTGACGACTTGGGTCACGTTCGTGCCCTGTTTCCTGTTCATCTTCCTCGGCGCTCCCTATGTCGAACGCCTGCGCGGCAACGCGGCTCTGTCTGCCGCACTCACCGGAATCACCGCTGCGGTAGTGGGCGTCATCGCCAACCTTGCGGTTTACTTCGCCAGCCACACCCTGTTCAGCCAGTCAAACGATGTGGACAACGGCCCGATCCACCTTGACCTCCCCAACCTCACCACCCTGCAACCCACCGCGCTGATCATCAGTGCCGCAGCGGTCCTGATGACCTTCAAGCTGCGCTGGAGCATCCTGCGCACCTTGGGCGCATGTGCGACCCTCGGCCTGGTCAGCGGACTCGTGGCCTGAGAGCCGACCCATCCCCTGGCCGGGTTTGCTGTCTCACTCGTAGCCGCTGGCTGATTAGTTGCGGCAGTCAACCCGTCGTCCGACAACGAAATGTCAGGCGCAACTATAGACGGGGAGTCACCTTTTGACTACAGTTCGCCAAGTGCGCGTTGAGCCCAAGCGTTCACGCCCACAGCCATCGAAAGGCCAATCCCTAGTGAGATCCCTCCGGCACGCAACGTGCCTTGTTCTAGTCGCGGCGACCTCGATCGTCGTGCCCGGCTTCCTCAACACGACCAGCGCACTCGAGGCGCCAACCGCCGCGCCAGCGCCGGCCGACCCCTCGCTCGTCGAGAAGCTGCGTGACAACGCACAAGGGTCAGTGACGGTGGCACGAGAGCCCGCCACGAAGTCGGTCGGCTTCGCCAAGGCAGGCCGCAACGGTGATCTGATGCCGGGCAACAGCGCGACTGCAGGTGCGAAGGCCGACGCGTTCCTCAACAAGTACGGTGCGATGTTCGGCGCCTCGCAAGGCACCATCGTCCGCGACAGCGTGCGTGACGACGGCCTCGGCGGCACCACCGTCACCTACCTCCAGGAGTACAGGGGCGTGCCGGTCTTCGGCGCCATGCTCCGTGCCCACCTCGACAAGCAGGGCGACCTGACGGCCGTCAACGGCACGGCCGTCCGGGACATCAACGTCTCGGTCCAGCCGAAGCTCAGCGCCAGCCAGATCGGCCAGCGCGCAGTCGCGTACGTCAAGTCGGACCCGCCGTCGCACGACGGCCACAAGGCCGACACGACCGGCATCAGGGCTGTGAAGTCCGACCTGGTGGTCTACCGCGAGGGAATCGTCCGTGGGGTCACCGGTGACTCACACCTGGCGTACGTCGTCGAGGTGAGCAACCGGCACAACATCCGCGACGTCGTCATCTTGACGGCACAGTCGGGCAAGGTGCTGAACCGCTACTCGCTGGTGCACGACGCCCTCGAGCGCCGGCTGCACGAGGAGCGGTACGGCAGGGTGGTCTGGCGAGAGGGTAAGAGGTTCCCCCGAAACCTCACCGAGGACCAGCAGAACATCGTCCGCGCGACGGGTGAGTCGTACTGGTTCTTCAAGAACGCCTTCAACTGGGACAGCTACGACAACGCCGGGCACATCATGGAGTCGGTCAACAACGACCCGCGGATCTCCTGCCCCAACGCCAACTGGAACGGCCTCACCACCAACTACTGCAACGGCGTCACGTCCGACGACGTGGTCGCCCACGAGTGGGGCCACGCCTACACCGACTACACCCACGACCTGATCTACCAGTGGCAGTCGGGTGCGCTCAACGAGTCGTACTCCGACATCTGGGGTGAGACCGTCGACCTGATCAACGGCCGCATGGACGCCGACGAGGGCAACATCAAGGCCAAGCGGGCCGACGGAGTCTGCTCGGAGCACAGCCCGCCGCTGGCGCGGCTGATCATCAACTCGCCTGCGGACATCGCCAAGATATGCCAGACCGGCTCGGCTTCCTTCGGCCCCGCGGTGACGTCGGCCGGTACGACGGGAGACGTCGTCCTGGGCACCGATGCGCCACTGGACTCGACCGGAGTAGGCACGACGGACGGCTGCACCGCGCTCACCAACCCGACTGAGGTCGCTGGACACGTTGCCCTGCTCGACCGGGGCAACTGCGCCTTCACGATCAAGGCGAAGAACGCGCAGAACGCCGGCGCCATCGCAGCGGTTATCGGCAACAACGTCGAGGCAGTCAGCGGCATGTCAGGGGTCGACCCGACGATCACCATCCCGTCGGTGCTGATCAAGCTGTCGGACCGCAACCTCATCGTCGACAAGCTCACCGCCGGCGAGGCCGTCAACGTCACGATGCGCGACGTGACGGGCGCAGAGAAGTCCCCGTCGTACAGGTGGCTGATCGGTGAGGACAGCCTGGCCTTCGGCGGCGCCATCCGCGACATGTGGACGCCGACGTGTCACGGCGACCCGGGCAAGGTCAGCGACGCGGAGTACTACTGCGCGGCAGACGACGGTGGCGGCGTGCACAGCAACTCCGGTGTGCCCAACCACGGCTACGCCCTGCTGGTCGACGGTGGCAACTACAACGGTTACAAGATCAGAGCCATCGGCCTGACCAAGGCTGCGCACATCTACTGGCGTGCGCAGACGGAGTACCAGACGCCCACGACCGACTTCACGGACCACGCGAACGCGCTCCAGGCTTCCTGCGCCGACCTGACCGGCACAGGGGTCAACGGTCTCAGCACGGCAGGGTCCCCGGAGGACACGGATCCACCGACAGAGCTGCCGGACGAGACGATCACCGCGGCCAACTGCGCCCAGGTCGGCAAAGTGATCGAGGCGATCGAGCTGCGCACGGAGCCGACGCAGTGCAACTTCCAGCCGCAGCTCCAGCCGGGCGACCCCCCGGCATGCGCGGGCGCGACCACGGTCTGGTCTGAGAACTTCGAGGGCGGGACCGCCGGTTGGACGCCATCAGCCGAGTGGGTCTTCGACCCCCAGACCTACAACTGGTCTGCCGACTCCACCCTGCCGAGCGGTCGTACAGGCACGGCTGCCTACGGTCCCGACCCGGACGCGGGCAACTGCTCGAGCGGCGGGGGCGACGTCTCCGGTGCGATGTACCTGACCAGCGGTAACATCGTGGTCAACGACGTGGGCAGCAACGTGGTCCTGAACTTCGACCACTACGTAGCGACCGAGGCCGGTTGGGACGGCGGCAACGTCAAGGTCAGTGTCGACGGAGGTGGGTTCCAGGTCATCCCGGCTTCGGCGTACACCTTCAACAAGCCGGGCCAGATCAACACGGCGGCAGCGGGCAACACCAACCCGCTCGCCGGGCAGCCCGGCTTCACCGGCACGGACGGCGGCGAGCTCGGCGGTAGCTGGGGAACGTCCCAGATCGACCTCGACCAGGTCGGTGTCACCGCGGGATCCACCATCCAGATCAGGCTCGACATGGGTCTGGACGGGTGCAGCGGCGTCGACGGTTGGTACGTCGACGACCTGGAGATCCAGGTCTGTCCCGCTGGGGTCCAGCCCGGGAGCGGCACCCGCGAGTCATGACGGTTGAGAGTCCAGGGGTGGCGACACGCTGAGCGAGTCGCCACCTAGGACAAGGACAAGGCCCCGCCGTACCGGCTCGGTACGACGGCGCCTTGTCTGCAGGTGGCGTCTTCCTGGGCGGTCAGCGAGCCGCCCCGGCAACGGTGGCGTCCGTCACCTCGAGCAACTGGCCCGACTTCACGTCGTAGACGTACCCATAGATGACGATGCCCTGCGGCACGAGGGGGTGGGATCGAATGCGCCTTACGTCGTCGACCACACTTTGCTCCTGGTTGGAGATGGTGAGCCAGTCGACATAGCTTCCCTCGGACGAACCCGGACCGCCTCCGACGTCGTAGAAGCCCTGATCACCGCGAGCCGCCGTCTCCAGGCTCTGCGAGAGCAGTCCACGCATGACGTCGTCGGTGAAGGACTCCATCCCGCACTCGGAGTGGTGGATGACAAACCACTCTTTCGTCCCCAGCAACTTGCACGAGATGACGAGCGACCGGATGGCGTCGTCACTGGCCCGGCCGCCGGCGTTGCGGATCACGTGAGCGTCACCCTCGCTCAGCCCCGCGTACTTGGCCGGGTCGAGGCGGGCATCCATGCACGTCAGGATGGCGAACTCTCGCGCTGGCGGCAGGGCCAGCTCGGCCTTGGCACCGAAGTCTGAGGCGTAGGCCTTGTTCGCGGTGAGAACTTCAGGGAGTACTGACACGACATCTCCTAGGGGTCGACCGGACGTGGGATGTTATCAGGGGTGCCTGCCCACGCCCGCACATGCCCAGCGTTCCCATCGACGACCGGAAGACTCGGACGGGCCACGCGTTGAGCGTCATACTTACGTCATCCCGTTGCTTACTGTGCGGGGCCGCCGGTGCGATGGAATGGAAACATGAGCAACGTCCCTATTCACCAGCACGCGTTGCTGTCCGACTGCGGTTCCGCGGCACTGGTCACGGCCGCCGGGTCGGTGGATTGGCTGTGCCTGCCCCGCTTCGACAGCCCGTCCGTGTTCGGACGGCTGCTGGACGACGACGCGGGGCACTTCCTCATCGCCCCCGCGGCGCAAGGTTGCACCTCGACATGGAGGTACCGTCCCTCCAGTCTGGTCCTCGACACGACCTGGACGTGCCCCGACGGTGAGCTGGTCGTCACAGACGCGATGGCCCTCGGTGAACACGAGCGTGATCATGAGCTCGGCCGCTCCGCCCCCGGGGTGTTGTTGAGGCACGTGCGGTGCACGCGAGGTTGGGCGCCGGTGCGAGTCGAGTTCGTGCCTCGACCCGAGTTCGGGCTCGTGCATCCGCGTCTGACGTCCTCTCGGGGCGCCGTCATCGCCGACGGCGGCGCCAGCGTTCTCGTCCTCAGCACTCAGGCGGACCTACAGCTCGCGGAGGCCCGCGCGACCGCCACGTTGACACTGCGGGAAGGACAAGAGCTGGCTTTCGCGTTGGAGCAGTGCGACGCATGGAGTCCGAGGGTGGCCACGTGGAAGCCGCACAAGGTACGTCGTCGGCTGGAAGGCAGCGAGCGGTCTTGGCGCAGCTGGTCGAGCCTGCACCAGCGCTACGAGGGGCCTATGCGTGAGCTGGTGCATCACAGCGGGGTGGTGTTGCAGGGACTGACGTACGCGCGAAGCGGCGCCGTCGTCGCGGCCCCCACGACGAGCCTGCCGGAGGGCGTCGGCAGCGGTCGCACCTGGGACTACCGCTACACCTGGGTTCGCGACGCCAGCATGACGTTGCAAGGTCTGTACGTCGCCGCCTGCCCTGACGAAGCCGGGCGGTTCTTCGCGTTCATGTCGAGGGCAGCGGCCACCCAGCTCGACCGGGGGCTGCACCTGCAGATCATGTTCGGCGTCGGAGGCGAGCGGGAGCTGCCGGAACGCGAGATCCCGCAACTGTCGGGCTGGCGCGACAGCGGACCGGTGCGTGTGGGCAACGGGGCCTGGAGCCAGCGCCAACTCGACGTCTACGGCGCCCTGCTGGACTCGGCCTACACCCTGCGTCTCCAGCTCGGAGAGGTGGACGAGGCGACGCGGTTGTTCCTGGTCGCCGCGGTCGATGCCGCGGCGTCACTGTGGCGCGAGGACGACCAGGGGATATGGGAGGTCCGGGGGCCTGCCCGGCCGTTCCTGCACAGCAAGCTGATGTGCTGGGTGGCGCTGGACCGCGGCATCATGATGTCCCAGCAGCTCCGCCTCGACTTCGCCAGGACGGCCGGGTGGGTGCGCGCTCGGGACGAGCTCCGTGAGGCCATCCTCAACCTCGGGTGGAGCGAGCGGGCGGGCGCTTTCACCCAGTCGTTCGGGTCGGACGATCTCGACGCCTCCGCCCTCCTCATGGTCATCGTTGGCTTCCTCCCCCCCTCAGACCCGCGGCTGTTGTCGACCATCGACGCCATCGAGCATGGGCTGCGGGACGAGCAAGGGCTGATCTTTCGCTACCAGGGTGGTGACGGATTCGAGGAACCGGAGGGCACCTTCCTCCTGTGCACGTTCTGGCTGGCCCA
>JACCUS010000047.1 GCA_013811715.1 Nocardioidaceae bacterium | reverse complement strand
AGTCTGCGGTAGGCGTCCAGCGGTTCCGTGTCGGACGTGACCCGCGTCTGGAAGGTCAGGTTGGTCTCGTAGGAGTTGCCCAACCGCAGCTCCGCCTGCACTCGGGCGAAGGCGGCCGCGAACTCTGGCGCGTCGCACGTCGCGACGACTTCGGCACGATCTGCGATGACGGGCGGTCCTGCTGGCCCGGTCGACTCGACCATCTCGCCGACCTGGGCCGCCCATGACCGGAGCATGCCCGGTGCAGCCACCGCGCGGACCACCTGGCGGTCGTGGTCGAACTCCACGATCCGCATGGCCCGCAGCCAGCACGCGTCGACAGCCTCCGGGTCGGGGTCGACCTGTGCCGCCAGGTTCGAGCGGCTCGCATAGCCGAAGAAGCCGACCCACCTCCCCGGGTCACCGGCCGCACGGTCCGCCGCCGCCTGCTGCCTCAGCTCCGCGAAGATGTCAACACCGGCGCGGCGTTGTTGACCGCGCTGGTGCGCGGTCACCGATCGGGAAGCGGCGTGGAACGTGAGGCTGAGGTCTGCCGGCTCGAGCCAGCCGATGTACGACAGCTGTCCTGACCACGGCCGCGAACCGGCGCCATCGAGCCAGAACGCGCGGTCACGATCGGCGAGGTGGGTGACGAAGAAGTCCTCCGGTTCCACCCAGCCAAAGGTCGCCACGACACTCACATCGCCAAGAAGTTGGCGATGATCTGCTCACCGTGCTCGCTCAGCACCGACTCCGGATGGAACTGGACGCCGTGCAGCGGCCGAACCCGGTGCTGCACGCCCATAACCACCCGCCCGTCGGGCCCGTCGCACCAGGCGGACACCGTCAACGCCTCGGGCACAGCCACTGCGGCTTGCGAGTGGTAGCGGACCACGGAGAACGCCGGTGGAACCCCGGCGAAGACGCCCTCACCGGTGTGCACGACGACGGAGATGTCGCCGTGCGCGGGCTCGACGATGCCCACCGTGCCACCCAGCTCACGGACGATGCCCTGCATGCCCAGGCAGACCCCCAGGACGGGGATCTGGCAGCCAACGATGATCGACCGGCCGAGCCGGAAGTCTCCGACATCGTTGACCGTGCCCGGCCCCGGCGACAAGACGATGTGCGAGTAGCCGTCCTGCGCCTTGACGCCGGCTGCAGGGTCGTCATGCTGTACGACATCGGGCAGGCCGCCAGAGACGCCTGCAACGAGATGTACGAGGTTGTAGGTGTAGGAGTCATAGTGGTCGATGACCAGCACGCGCGTCATGATGTGCCGCTACTCGCTCACGATGCTCGCCACGAGCTCCCGGATCAAGTCGATGCCGTTCTCCGTGAGGATCGACTCCGCGTGGAACTGGATGCCGCGGAACCGCGGCCCGGCGACGAGGTGCACGTCGCCGGAAGCCTCCCGCTCGACCCGCACACCAGGCCCCACCCGTCCGGTGCCCGACGCAACCGTCTCGTTCGCCCCGTCGACGCGGGCCACGAACGTGTTGTAGAAGCCGACGCTCTCCTTGCGCCCCAGCACCTCGACCTCAGTCTGGGTGCCCTGAAAGACGATGTCCTTCACGTGCAGGGACATGCCGAGGGCGGCGCAGAGCACTTGGTGTCCCAGACACACGGCCAAGAAGGGCGTGTCGCCGGCGAGCAGGTCGTCGATGGCCGCGCGGACCGCCTTGATCTTGGGGTCGTCGAGGTTGCGCGGGTCACCGGGGCCAGGCCCGACGACGACGACGTCGGAGTCGTCGAAGACCCCTGTCGCGTAGTCCTGATGGCGGACCGCCTCACTGGTCATGCCGAGCACATGGAAGACATGGCGCAGCATCGCGACGAACTCGTCCTCGCCGTCGAGCACCAGCACATGCTTCCCGGCCAGGGCGGAGTCGCCGTGGGTCCGCGACTGGTCGTTGAACCAGAATTGGCTCAACCGACGGTTGCGTGCTCTCAGCGAGGTCAGGACTTCCTTGTCCCGGGTCAGCTCTTCGATCTCCGCGGGCGGGGCCAGCGGCGCAGGCACGAGCCCGAAGGCGGTGAGGATCCCGCCCGCCTTGGCATGGGTCTCCGCCACCTCGTAGGGCGGACTGGAGTCGCGGACCAGGGTGGCGCCTGCGCTGACCCGCAGGCCGCCAGCGGCGCTGACGTCCGCCGTACGCAGCAGGATCGGGGCGTCCGCAGTCACCGCACCCGCGCTGTCCCGGCCGAGCAACGCCAACACGCCGCCGTAGTAGCCGCGGCCGACGGGCTCGTACTTCTTGATCAGCCGGCAGGCGTTCTCGACCGGGCTGCCGGTGACGGTGGCCGCGAACATGGAGTCGCGCAGCACCGAGCGGACATCCTTCGTGGTGCGGCCGGTGAGGACGTACTCGGTGTGGATCAGGTGCGTCATCGCCTTGAGGTAGGGCCCGAGGATCTGCCCGCCCTCGCTGCAGATCGAGCACATCATCTTCAGCTCTTCGTCGACCACCATGAACAGCTCGTAGATCTCCTTCTCATCACGGAGGAAGTCCAGCAGTCGATCGCGTCGCTCGGCCGGCTCGTCGATCCCGCCCACACGAAATGTGCCGCTGATCGGATTCATCGTGACGCTGCCACCATGCATGCTGATGTGGCGCTCGGGGCTCGCACCGATCAGGTAGCGGTCTCCGGTGAACACGACGAAGGTCCAGTAGGCCCCGCGTTCGCGCTCCAGCAACCGACCGAACACCGTGAGCGCCTTCGCGGTGTCCCAGTCGTCGATCTGCGCCTGGTAGGTCCGTGCGATGACGAGGTTGGCGCCCTCGCCGTTGCCGATCTCGTCGCGGATGACGTGCTCGACGACCTCGGCGTAGGCGTCGTCGTCGATGTCGAAGCCACATTGGCTGACGGTGCCGACGGGTTCGTCGGGGAGGTGGGTGATCAGCTCCGCCAGCTCCACCTCCCCGGTCAGCGAGACCTGGATGCTCGACAGCGGGGTGTCGTCGTCGTGAGCCTCGAAGCCCCGCTCGTGGATCTGCCGGTACGGCACACACAGCAGTCGGTCGAACCGACCGCCGTCGGCCGACGTGCCGTCACCGGGTCTATCGGTCTCGAGTGGCACGTCGGCCAGCCGCTGGTGGTCCTGACGGGCGCCGCCGAGCAGAGTCACCGTGTCGGCGGCCCCGAAGCGGATCAACCCGAAGGCGGGACACGCCAAGACGTCGTCGAGGAGGCTCAGCCCGGTGACTTGCGCCACTACGGACGCCAGCGGTCGCTGGTCCCGACGATGTCGAGCTCTGAGGTGGCGCGGGTCAAGACGACGTACAAGGTGCGGACACCGGCGGTCGACTCGGCGACGATCTCGTCCGGCTCGACCACCACGATTCCGTCGAACTCCAGGCCCTTACTGTCGAGGGCCTCGAGCACCGGGATGCGCTCACGGTCGCGGTCCCCGACCCATCCGTCGACGCGCTCGCGCCACCCGACCGGCACCACGATCGCGATGGTGCCTCCGAGGCCATGCGCTTGGTGGTCGACGGCTCTTCGCACCGTTTCCCCCAAGTGTGGCCGCTCGGTGCGGTGGAACCGCGGTTCGATCCCGGTCGAGCGGACGGCGACCGGCAGATCGGCGCCGGGGATCTCGGTGCGGGCCAGATCGGCGGCCAGCTCGAAGACCTCCCGCGAGTTGCGATAGTTCGTCGACAACCGGAAGGAGCTGTGGTCCTTCGCCCCCAACGCTTCGGCCCGAGCGGTGGCTGCCTCGTCAGGCAGCGGCCAGGAACTCTGGGCGGGGTCACCCACGATCGTCCAGCTGGCGTAACGGCCCCGACGGCCCAGCATCCTCCACTGCATGGGAGAAAGGTCCTGCGCCTCGTCGACGAGCACGTGAGCGAACGCGTCGTCCTCGATCGACGCGGTCGGACGCTCGTCCGCACCTGCCGGGCGGTCGTCCTGACCGCGTTGGTCCATGGTGGTGAGCTCGGGCACCAACTCGTCGTAAAGCTCGGCCAACGGGTCCTCATGCTCGGCTGCTGGCGGCTCGCCGAGCAGGTAGCGCAGTTCGTCGAGCAGCGGCACATCCTCGACAGTGAAGTCGTCGGCCCCGAACGACTCCACCAGGTCGTCCACTTCGGCGGCCGCCAGCCGGTGCCCCGCGTCGGCGACGAGCCGTTCCCGGTCGGTCAGCCACCCGATGGCGTCGACCGGGTCGACGACCGGCCACCACGCCCTGGCGAACTCGGCGAACTCCCGGCTGGCGAGCAGGGCACGGACGAACTCCTCCTTGCCGGGCGCGAGGGCGCGGTCTCCTTCCACCTGCCGCCACAGCATCTCGATGAGCTCGGCCGGGACCTGCTGGACGAGCCCGTTCCGGCGTTGGCCGGCGCCGAGCAATGACCGCCGAAGGGCGCCTAGCTGCTCCGGGTCCAGGATCAGCACGTCGTCGCGGTAGAAGACCCTGAAAGAGTCGGGCGCACCGGGGACCGGCCCCCGGGCGGTGCGGGCAAGCAGGCCCCGCATCCGAGCGGACCCCTTGATGCGGGCGACCTGTTCACGGTCGTGCCGCCAGGCGGTGATTCCGTCGACGACCTCGCCGACAGCGCGCATCGAAACGCTCGTCTCACCCAGGGAGGGCAGCACCCGCGCGATATAGGACATGAAGACGGCGTTGGGACCGACGACCAGCACTCCGCCGCCCTCGTAGCGTCGACGGTCGGTGTAGAGCAGGTAGGCGGCTCGGTGCAGCGCGACGACGGTCTTGCCGGTGCCCGGCCCGCCGCCGATCAGCGTCACACCCCGGCCCGGCGCCCGGATCGCGTCGTCTTGCTCACGTTGGATGGTGGCGACCACCGAGTGCATCGACCGGTCGCGGGACCGGCTGAGCGCCGCGACCAGCGCACCCTCTCCAACGACGACGAGATCGCCGGAGGCATGCTCGGAGTCGAGCAGGTCGTCCTCGACGCCCACAACCTTGTCGGACATCGACTGCAGCACGCGACGACGTACAACCCCGGCCGGATCCCGAGCGGTGGCCTGGTAGAACACAGCGGCAGCGGGAGCGCGCCAGTCGACCAGCATCATCTCCCGGTCGGCGTCACGTAGGCCGAGCCGGCCGATGTAGCGGGTGTCGCCGTCACTCATGTCGAGCCGGCCGAAGACCAGGCCGTCGTGCGCCGCATCGAGCGTGGCCAGCCGTCGGCCAGCCTGGAAGACGATGGCGTCCCGCTCGACAAGCCCGCTCTCGTTGCCAAGCCGGGCCCGCGCGTGGCCTTCGGCGGCCAGCGACCTGGCGGCTGCCGCCGCGGCCTCCAGACGCGCGTAGATCCGGTCGACGACCGACTGCTCGTGCTTGACTTCCTGCTCGACGGCGTGGTTGCTGACCTGGTGGCTGCTTCGCTGCGGCACTGCCTCTCGTTCCCTCCCCAACCGGTGAGCATGCAATCCTCCCATTGTTTCGTCGGCAGGCAAATACAGCCGCGGCCGATGGACCCGTGGCTCAGCCCGTCCGGGTCATCTGCACCTTCACCGGATGCGGGACATATGCCGACGGCTCGCGCATCCCCGTCTCCTGCCAGCCTTGCCGCGCATAGAACGCCCGCGCTCGATGGTTCTCGGCAAGCACCCACAGGTACGTCGTCCGGGCGCCCGCGGCTATCAGCCCCGCCACGGCGGCAGCGTGCAGGGTCTTGGCCCGACCGCTACCCCACCAGCTCGGGACCACGCCGAGGTGGAGCAGCCAGCCGCCGCCGAAGGCCACGTAGCCGACCGGGCCGGTGTCCATCTCGTCGATCAGCACCGTCGAGGTCGGGTCGTCGAGCACGATCCGCCACTGCGCCAGCACGTCATCGCTGGGGAACGGTAGGTCAGCGGGAAAGACATGGGCCAACGCCACGGTGTTGGTGGCCCGCTCCATCTCCAGCAGCGACATCAGGTCATCCGTCTTCGCCGGTCGCATCACGGCACCCAGGATAAACCTCTGCCAGGCGGCGGCCGTCGCTCCCGCCTTGGAGTGTGCGAAGGCGTGTCGATGCGCGAGAGTTTGTCAGGTGAGTGCCGAGCTGCGTTACGAGTCAGCCGCAGGACGTGGCGTGCTGGCCGCCGCCATCTTGGGCTCGGGCATGGCCCTGCTCGATGGAACGGTGGTCAACGTGGCCCTTCGGAGCATCGGCGCCGACCTCGACGCCAGTCTCGGACAGCTGCAATGGATCACGAACGGCTATCTGCTCGCCCTCGCCTCGCTGATCTTGCTGGGGGGATCGCTGGGTGACAGGTTCGGCCGGCGCCGAGTCTTCGTGGTCGGCGTGGGCTGGTTCGCCGTCAGCTCACTGTTGTGCGGGGTGGCGCAGGACGCCAATCAGCTGATCGCTGCCCGCATCCTGCAGGGCATCGGCGCGGCGATGCTCACTCCGGGAAGCCTGGCGATGATCCAAGGCGCCTTCCGTCCGCACGACAGAGGCCGCGCGATCGGGGCCTGGGCGGGCCTGGGCGGGATCGCGGCCGCCGTGGGACCGTTAGTCGGCGGCTGGCTGGTCGAGTACGCCAGCTGGCGCTGGGTCTTCCTTCTCAACTTGCCCTTGGCGGTCGTCACGGTGGTGATCGCCCAACGGTTCGTGCCCGAGACGCGAGACGTCGACGCCGTACACAGGTTCGACGTCCTCGGGGCCGCCCTGGGCGCGTTGGGGTTGGCGGGCGTGACCTTCGCGTTGATCGAGGCCGAGACCGCCGGTACACCGATCGTGGTCGCCGCCGCCGCGATCGGGGTCGCGAGCTCCGTCGCGTTCGTGCTCGTTGAGCGCGCCGGGACCCACCCGATGATGCCGACAAGCCTGTTCGGATCCCGACAGTTCAGCACCGCGAACGCGGTGACCCTGCTGGTCTACGCGGCGCTCGGCGCCCTCATTTTCTTCCTCGTGCTGCA
Source organism: Nocardioidaceae bacterium (assembly GCA_013811715.1). Taxonomy (GTDB): domain Bacteria; phylum Actinomycetota; class Actinomycetes; order Propionibacteriales; family Nocardioidaceae; genus JACCUS01. Next base: position 1,975 of record JACCUS010000047.1, on the reverse strand, counting down.
GCTGCAGATCTCAGCGGGCTACGGGCCGCTGGAGGCGGGTCTCGCGACGCTCCCCATCACGGTCGTGATGTTGCTGCTCGCCTCCCGAGGAGGCGCCTTGGCCACCAGGATCGGCCCACGTATCCCGATGGGCCTGGGTCCCTTCGTCTGTGCCGGAGGCGTCGCGCTGCTGGCCGGGGTGGACGGTGGCTCCAGCTACTGGACCGACGTGCTCCCCGGCATCACCCTCTTCTCCCTCGGCCTGGCGCTGCTGGTGGCGCCGTTGACGGCCACCGTACTGGCGGCGGCGCCCGACCGCTACGCCGGCATCGCCAGTGGCATCAACAACGCCCTCGCGCGCGCTGGTTCCCTTCTGGCGGTGGCGGGCATGCCCGCGGCCGTTGGCCTCAGCGGCGATGACTATGCCGATGCCGCTGTCTTCGGCGCCGGCTACGCTCGTTCGATGTGGGTCTGCGTCGTCCTGCTGACGCTGGGCGGCGCCATCTCCTGGCTGCTCATCCGCAACCCAGCCACCGCTGCCCTTGCCTCAGGCGCCAGCGCCGAGGCGTCCTGAGGCTGCGCCTCAGCGGTAGAGGTCGTCGGGCAGGTTGGCGAGCAACGAGCTCACGATCGGGGCGGCGTCGCGCGATCCCGAGGTGCCGTTCTCGATCAAGACGGCGAAGGCGATGTCCCCCCGGTAGCCGATCATCCACGCGTTGGTGCGGATCCGGTCGCCGTCGAGGTACTCAGCGGTACCGGTCTTGGCGTGGACGGGGACCCCGGGCAGGTCGATCGCCTTGCCGGTGCCGTCGGTCACCACCAGCCGCATCATCTGCTGCAACTCCTCCACGATGGCGGGGTCGAGCTCTCGGAGCCGGCTGCCCGGCAACAGCCCGGGGAGCAGTGTGGGCGTTCGAGACACGCCCGAGTCGATGGCGGCGGCCACCATGGCCATCATGAGCGGGCTGGACTCCACCTTGCCCTGCCCGATCATGTCGGCGGCCCGGGTGACAAGGTCGGCGTCGGCCGGCACCGAGCCGCTGAAGGCGGGCAGACCCAGGTCCCAGGCGGCCTCGAACCCGAAGTCCTCGGCCGTCGCGGCGAGCTGATCGCCGGTGAGCTCGTCTGCATAACCCACAAGAGTCGTGTTGCACGAGGCTGCGAACGCCTGGGCGAACGTCGGCTGGCCACTTGTGATTCCGGGGTCGTAGTTCTTGAATCGCTTGCCGCCGACGACCGTCGTGTCGGGACACTGGACGGTCGTACCCGTGGTGACCAGGTCGTTGGTCAGCAGCGCTGCGGCGCTGACTGCCTTGAACGTCGAGCCGGGTGCGTAGCGCCCGATGAACGCGGTGTTGTATGACGTCGGACCGGGCGCGTTGGCGGCGGCCAAGATCTCGCCGGTGCTTGCCTTGACCACCACGGCCGAGGTGGTCTCGGTCGCCTCCGAGACCGCCCGCTCGGCGGCGTCCTGAGCGCCGAGATGCAGGCTTGTCGGCAGCGGCTGGCCGGGAGTGGGGCGTCGAGACAGCACCTCGTTGAGCACGTTGTCGTCCCGCGCCTTCTCGACCAACTCGATCGTGATGCCGGGAGTGCCGGCGAGGCGCTCTTGATAGGCGAACTGCAGTCCGCTGTCGCCGACCTCGTCGGTGGCCAGCGCGTAGGGCCCAGCGCTCCCCAGCGTCTCGGCGGTGGCAGGCGCCACCGTCCCCAGGATCGCTCGCCCCCACTCGGCGGTGGGCGCGAGCGCGCGCTGTGCAGTATCGATCGTGATGCCCGGCACCTTCAGCAGCTCGGCACGGAGCCGTTCATACGCCGGCGTGCGCAAGTCGATGACCGACACGAACCAGTCCGGCTGGGCAGCCGAGACTCGCTCCCTCAGCGAGGCGGTGTCGATGCCGAGAAGATCCGCGAGCTGGACATAGGTGGCCGGCCGCACCTTGCTGGGCTGGACGCCGATCCGCACGATCTCACGTTCCGGAGTCAGCGCGACGCC
>JACCUS010000167.1 GCA_013811715.1 Nocardioidaceae bacterium | reverse complement strand
GCGTGTAGGTCTTCGTCGCGACCGCCGTCGGCTCCTCCGGGTCGAACGCGCCGTTGTCGTTCTCGTCGACGAAGGCGCGGATCGTGTCGGCGCCGGCGTTCTGGCCGGTGTAGCAGAACTCCGCATCCCCCTGCGGTCCGGTGGCGACGGTCACCGTGTCGGCGGTGCCGTTGGCGCCGGTGACGGCGAAGGTCACCTCGGCTCCCGCGGTGGCGTTGCCGAACTGGTCGGTCACCGTGGCCGTGACACAGTGCGTCTCACCAACCCGGTTCTGCGCGGCCGCCGGGTCGAGGGTGACGCGGTCCGGTGGGCCGGCGACGTACAGCTTCGTCGCTGCTCCCTCCGGCTCGCCGGTGTCCCGGCCGCCGCTGGCGTTGGTGTCGGCGTACGAGGTGATCGTGTCGAGGCCGGCGTTCTCCCCGGTGTAGCAAAATCTCGCGGTCCCGTCCGCGCCTGTGGTGGCAGCGCCGCCGTCGGGGTTCGCGCCGGTCACCGCGAAGGCGACCCGGACCCCGGCACCGACCCGGTTCCCGAAGCTGTCGGTGACCGTGGCGGTGACGCAGTGCTCGTCACCAACGGTGTTGGTGTCCGTCGGCGGGGTGATCGCGACCGTGTTGGGTGCGCCGGGGAGGTAGATCTTCGTCGCGGTCCCGGTCGGCTCGCTGTTCTCCGGCGTGCCGTCCTTGTCGGCGTCGGCCGTGGCCGTGATCGTGTCCGTGCCGGCGTTCGTGCCCGTGTAGCAGAACACCGCCTGACCGCTCGCGTCGGTGGCGACGACTCCCGTCGCCGCGTTCGCGCCTGCCACCCGGAAGAAGACGGTCACCCCGGCGACAGTCCTGCCGCTCGCCGTCCTCGCGGTCGCGGTGACGCAGTGCTGCTCGCCGACGGCATTCGTGTCCGTCGCCGGGGTGACGGTCACCGTGCCGACCGCCTGGTCGACGTACGTCTTGGTCGCGGTACCGGCAGGCTCCCCGGTGTCCTGGGTGCTGTTGTTGTTGGTGTCGGCGTACGCACGGATGGTGTCGAGGCCGGCGTTCGTGCCGGTGTAGCAGAACGTCGCCTGACCGCCCGTGTTGGTGGTCCGCACGCCCGTCCGGGGGTTCGACCCCGTCACCGTGAAGCGCAGGGTGGCGTTCGGCACCGGGTTGCCGAACCTGTCGGTGACCGTCGCCGTGACGCAGTGCTCCTCGCCGACGGGGTTCTCGTCGGCGACAGGGGTCAGCGTCACCGTGTTCGGTGCAGCGGCAACCCACACCTTGCTGGCGGGTGCCGCGACCGGCTCACCGACGCTCGGTGAGCCGTTGTTGTTCTGGTCGGCGTAGGCGGTGATGGTGTCCACACCGGCGCGGTTGCCGATGTAGCAGAACTGCGCCTGACCCGAGCCGTTGGTCTTCACCGTCCCAGTCGTGGGGTTCGCGCCGGTGACGGTGAACCGGATGTCGACGTCCTTGACCTTGTCCTTGCTGCCTGGGGCGAGGGTCAGGTGCGCTGTGACGCAGTGCTGCTGTCCGACGGTGTTCGTGTCGGTCGCGGGACTCAGCGTCAGGGTGTCCCCGACCGCGGCGACCGCAGCGGACGGCGCCAACCCAAGGAACAGCAGCGCGACGACGACGACGGCAATGGTGACTCCCCACGACAAGACACACGGCACGTGAGTCGTACCGCGTTGTTGGAGGCTCTAGCAGGGGCCCCGGATACCGTCCAGGGACGTCTTCGGGCAGTTCGACGCCCGACGCGGGGCCGCAGCGATATCGCAGCATCGCCGCGGCCGGGAAGGACCACTGCTGGGCTTGAATTGCATTCTCCTAGGGACCGGCTCGGGACCCTCCGGCGCCTTCCCTGTGCGAAGCATGACAGCGCTTTCATATCTTGTCTATGGTCAATTGAATCACGACCAGGGAGTGAGGGCAGAAGACTGTGATTAGAGACAGAGAGTAACTGAATTACTACTTTGTGATGAAGGATTCGAGCTGTTCTCTGAATCCACCTTCGGTCAGGTTCTCAGTCGATATCTGGACCGACACCAGGAGCCTCCGGCGTCTAGTTCAGGTCGGTGAACTGGACTGGTCAGACCGTGCGAGCCCGCAGGGATCGCTCGGCGGCACCGATCAGCTCCTGAAGGTAGAGACCACGTCGTGCCCCCAGGGCGTGCTGCACACCGTCGGCCACGGCCGCAGCGAACTCGCTCACGATGGCTGCTCGCACCAGGGTCAGGTCGACGGGTTCACTGCAGTCGAACCGGACCGATCCGTTGTCGGTGAAGAGTTCGAAGTTCAGTGATCCACCGGCACCCGGCGTGGTGTTCGAGAGGGCGGCTTGACCGATCGCCCCGCCCAAGTGCTCTGTAGTGACAGCGACCCATTTCGTTGGATCTCCGGTGGCGGTGATGCGCTCGACTGGGCCCATGGCGGCGTCGAGCAGATCCAGGACGTGCGGCCCCAGATCGAGCAGAGCGCCGCGCTCGACGCGCCACGGAGTGGCGAACACCCCACCGGGGAGTGCCGCATCCGAAATGACGCTCGCCACCGACCCGTGAGTGGTGGCGGATCGGGCGCTCTCGAGGAACGAGCGCACAGCTGGATCAAACCGGTTCGTCAGCATGAGCAGGCTCACCACCTGGGCGTCCTCGACCTGCTCGACGATCCGTTGCGCGTCGACCAACGCGAACGCGAGCGGCTTCTCGAGCAGCAGATGCTTTCCCGCGGCGGCGGCGCGCGGGGCCAGCTCGGCCTGCACGTCCGGCGGCACGGCGAAGGAGACTCCGTCGCAACGCTCGAGCAGGTCGTCGAAGGATCCGACCGCAGCACCTCCGTGCGCGGCGACCAGGGTCGCCGCCGCCTCAGGCCGACGTGCCCACACCGCAGACAAGGTGGTCGCGGGACCGCCAGCAATCATCGGCGCATGGAACATCTGGGCCCACGGACCGGCCCCGACAAGTCCCATCCTCAGCTTCGCATCGCTCCCCATCCGAGCAGACTGCCATGTCCACGAGTCTGTCGCCACGCGGTGGCGCGGCTCCTGTGGCGGGTCGTAGGCGTCCTGGGGATGGAGCGACCAGCCGGCGTACGGCACTGGTCGTGGTGCCGACAACCACCACGTCGACGTCGGTCGGGGAGCCGCTGAGATGTCGGCGACCATCGCGATGCAGGAAAGGATACTCTCGGTGCGGCTCAGAACTGACGCATTCGAAAAGGAGGCGTAACCGACGCTCGAACGCGTCGTGAACTCGATCTAGTTTCAGCGGTAGTCCGCGAGTCGGGCTCCGCTCATGACGCGGAGAGGTAAAGCGCAATTGCAGCGAGGATGTCCAACGCTGAGATGCATCGCGCATCTTGGACGCGGTGTCGGAGGTCGAGCTTTGCGGTACTGGCTGCCGGCGCCGATCCCGCTGTCTGGAACCCGTGCTGGGAGCACGTTTCGACATTTACTACTGTGGCGAACGAAGGAGGCGCAGACAGGTGGAAGAGATTTATGCCGGCGGGACACTCGTCGTATGGGCCGGGATCACCGAGGACGGACAGTTGGCGATCAACGGTCAGGATCTGGGTGGCCATCCATTCAGTGACGAGTACGAGTACTTCATTCGAATCGCGCCCGAGCACTGGCCTCTCGTGCGTCGCGCGCTTGCCGGCGGCGAGGAAGACGACATTGTCGAAATCACCGTCGCGAACGGAACGCGTCTTGTCGAAGCTGGCGAGGTGACGTGGCTGAAGGCCCACGGCGTGCCCCACTCGTTCGACACCTGGTAGGGGTTCGACGGAGCTTAGTCTGCCACCGAACGCGATAACGGCGGAAAGTCGTACTGCGGCTCGCGCGTCGAAGGCTGGTTCGGGAACCTCAAGAACGACTCCCGCGAAGCCCTCAACCGTGGAGCGTTCCGCGTCATGGGAATCTGCAAGACCTCTCTCATGCTCACCGTCTTCGCCGTCGCCAC
>JACCUS010000151.1 GCA_013811715.1 Nocardioidaceae bacterium | reverse complement strand
CTCGACCGTGTCGTTCGTGCCTCCCAAGATCGACACGGGCGACCCGGACTGGGCGCTCATCCGCAGCATGGTCGGCGAGGCGATCGAGAAGTCGCAGGGCAAAGACGACGGTACGACAGCCGCCGGTCACCCGAAGCGCAAACCCGAGTCCAAACGGCAAAGCGCCAACGACAGCGAAAACCTCGCGGACGCCTGCTGAATCAGGACCTCTCTTCTCGGCTGGCGTCTCAGCCCGACAAGGCGACGATCACGACCACCAGCGCCGCGAGCACGAGCACCGCGACGCCGGCGAAGACGAACGGAAGCCTGGAGCCGGAGTGCTTGTGCGACTCCTCCCAGCTGCTGCCCTCGCGCGATGTCTCGGGGTGCGAACCCTGGGGCAGTGCGAAGCCGGGGGCCTGCTCGGGGTGGCGGGCGGTTGCATGTCCCCTGTCCAGGGGCGGGCTTCGACGTACGGGCTCGGCCGCAACCTTGTCCTTGGAATTCTTCTTGCCGAACATGACATCTCCCGAGTGCGCGGCTGGCCCGGTGCGCCAGCGACTTCGTGGTGACACCACGTGCATTTCGTGTCCACCTCGGTGTCAAACCACCGGACCTCAGCATACTAACTTGTCGATGGCATACGTGTCCGCGCGGGCGTTCCACGGGGCCCGACCCACGCCGCGGCCAGCGGCCGCGGGCTCTACGATGAGACGCTGCCTCGGCGGGTACGCCGCCGAGCGTGGCGACGGCCGTGGGCACTAGGAAGGCGACCACAGTGGCGGACGGAGAGCGCGTCATCGCGGTTGTGGTGACGTGGAACCGCCGTGAGCTGTTGGCGGAGTCCTTGCGCGCGGTGCTGGGGCAGTCGGCGCCGCCCCTGGTCACCATCGTCGTCGACAACGACTCGACCGACGGCACGGCGGAGCTGCTCCGCACCGAGTTCCCCGACGTCGAGGTGGTGCGGGCGAGGCGCAACACCGGTGGCGCCGGCGGATTCGCGATCGGCATCGCCGCCGCGCTGACCCACGACTGCGACGCCATCTGGCTGCTGGACGACGACACCGTGCCGCGGCCCACCGCGCTCGGGGCCCTGCGAGACATCAGGCGTCGCTACGGCGAGGGGACACCCAGCCTGGTGGCATCTCGGGTGGTGTGGACAGACGGACGCGACCACCCGATGAACACCCCGCGCGTCAAACCGGGCGCGCGCTCGTCCGAACGGGAGGCGGCCGAGGCGGTCGGCTGCGTCCCGATCCGGTCCGCCTCCTTCGTGTCCGTCCTCGTCGATGCCGATACGGTGCGCGAGCGCGGGCTGCCGGTCGCCGCCTACTTCTTGTGGAACGACGACTTCGAGTACACGACCCGGCTGATCCGAGGGCGTAGAGGTCTGTCCTGTCCCGCGTCGAACGTCGTACACAAGACGAGGACGTTCGGTTCCACCGACGCCGACCCTGGGGAGCGGTTCTTCTACGAGGTGCGCAACAAGATGTGGCTCTTCGGGCGCTCCCGCGGGCTCAACCCGGCCGAGAAGGCCGTGTACGCCGGGTCTACCGCGCGCCGTTGGACCCGCACGATCGCCCGTTCGGCGGACCGTCCCACGCTGCTGCGCGCGCTGCGCCGCGGCCTCTTCGCGGGTATGACGACGCGCCCGGCGCCGACCGACAAGCTGATCGACGCGGCTGTACGTCGAGAGGGTCGCGATGGCTGAGGAGTTCAGCCTGCTAATGAGCGTGTACGGCGGCGACGACCCCGGCCACCTCGAGTCGGCCTTCCGCTCGGTGGTGCACGACCAGACGCGGCCACCCGGCGATGTCGTGCTCGTTCAAGACGGCCCCGTGCCTGCCGCGCTGGCCGAGAAGATCGCTGGCCTGATCCGCGAGTCGTCCGCGCCGACGACCCTGCTCAGACTCGATGCGAACGTCGGCCTCGGCCTGGCTCTCGACCGGGGGATGGCCGCCTGCGCCCACGACATCGTCGCCCGGATGGACGCAGACGACGTCGCCCTTCCGCATCGGTTCGAGGTCCAGGTGCCGATCGTCGAGGCCGGTACCGACCTGGTCGGGTCGTCGCTCCTGGAGTTCGGCACTTCCCTCGACGACATCGTGGGGCGGCGGGTGCCACCGCTGGACCCGCAGGACATCATCCGTTATGCCCGCTTCCACCAACCCTTCAACCATCCGACCGTGGTCTACCGCCGGAAGGCGGTGCAGGCGGCCGGTGGATACCACGACCTGCCGCTCATGGAGGACTACCTGCTCTTCGCCAAGATGATCGAGCAGGGCGCGACCGTCGCCAACGTCGAGGAGCCGCTCGTCTTCTACCGCGTCGGCGCCGGCGCCTATGCCCGCCGAGGCGGTGTCGGGATGGTCAGGTCGGAGTGGTTGCTGCAGCGTCGGCTGCGCGACCTCGGCTTCACGAGCCGCGCCCAGTTCGTGCGCAACATCGCGGTTCGCGGGTCGTACCGTCTCGTGCCCGAGCCGGTGCGCAAGGCGGCGTACCGGAGAATCATCGCTCGCCGAGGCGAGCGGTGACTTCGGTCGGTCAACCCATGACCTAGACTTGTTCCGGCTTTTGCGCCCGGGAGGCTTCATCGACCAGGAGACTGTGTGAACGTTGATCTTGTAGTAGTCGGCGCCGGCCTGTTCGGCCTCACCATCGCCGAGCGTTGCGCCAAGGAGCTCGATCTCAAGGTGTTGGTCCTCGACCGCCGCTACCACGTCGGCGGTAACGCCTACAGCGCGCCGGAGCCCGAGACCGGCATCGAGGTGCACAAGTACGGCGCGCACCTGTTCCACACCTCCAACAAGCGGGTGTGGGAGTATGTCAACCGCTTCACGAAGTTCACCAGCTACCAGCACCGGGTGTTCACCAAGTACCAGGGGCAGGTGTACACCTTCCCGATGAACCTGGCGCTGATCAACCAGTTCTTCGGCAAGGCCCACACACCCGACGCTGCGCGGGCACTGGTCGCCGGGCAGGCAAGCGAGATCGACACCAACGATGCGCAGAACCTGGAGGAGAAGGCGATCTCACTGATAGGCCGGCCGCTCTACGAGGCGTTCGTCCGCGGGTACACCGCCAAGCAGTGGCAGACCGACCCGAAGGAGCTGTCGGAGTCGATCATCACTCGGCTTCCGGTGCGTTACAACTTCAACAACCGCTACTTCAACGACACATACGAAGGCCTGCCGGTCGACGGCTACACGGCGTGGCTGGAGCGGATGGTCGACCACCCCAACATCGAGGTCCGGCTCAACACCGACTTCTTCGACGTGCGAGAGCAGTACGTCGGCAAGGTTCCCGTCGTCTACACTGGCCCGCTCGATGCGTACTTCGGCAACTCGGCCGGAGAGCTCTCATGGCGGACCGTCGACCTGAACGTGTCGGTCGAGAACGTCGGGGACTTCCAGGGCACCCCGGTGATGAACTACGCCGACGAGGACGTGCCGTTCACGCGCATTCTCGAGTTCCGCCACTTCCACCCCGAGCGCGACTACTACCCACAGGACAAGACGGTCATCGTGCACGAGTACTCCCGCTTCGCGGAATCGGGCGACGAGCCGTACTACCCGATCAACACACCAGACGACCGTGCGAAACTGCTGAAGTACCGCGAGTTGGCCAAGAAGGAGCCGGACGTGTTGTTCGGTGGCAGGTTGGGCACCTACAAGTACCTCGACATGCACATGGCGATCGGGTCGGCGCTGACGATGTACGACAATGTGCTCCGTCCGCACTTCGCGGAGGGGGCAACCCTCGAGAGCGGCGGCGTCGGAGAGTGACGACCGACGTCGCAGGTGAGGCGCACCCGCTCGGACCCCTGGTCAATCCTGGCCGTGTCGGTGGGCTCACCGACGTCTTCCGCCGGCGCTACCTGCTGAAGTTGTTGGTCCGCAAGGAGCTGCGGGTCCGCTACCAGGGCTCGGCCATCGGTCTGATGTGGTCGTACTTCAGGCCGCTGGTCCGCTTCTTGATGTACTACTTCGTGATCGGGCTGATATTGCCGAAAGACCTTGAGCACCGGGGCCTGCACATCTTCGCCGGCATGATCGTCGTGTCGTTCTTCACCACCGCGCTGTCAGCGGGCACGAAGTCGGTGGTCGCGAACAGGGCCCTGGTACGCAAGATCAACCTGCCGCGAGAGATGTTCCCCGTCGCATCGCTGATGGTCTCGGCGTACCACATGGTTCCGATGTACGTGATCGCCTTCGTCGGCCTGCTGTTCGCCGGGTGGCAGCCGGACGCCTTCGCGGTGTGGGCAGGCCTGCTCGCACTGGCCATCGTGTGGGTGTGGGGGCTGGGGATCGCCTTGCTGCTGAGCGCCTTGAACGTCTACTTCCGCGACGTCTCGAACCTCGTGGACGTGATCCAGACCGTCGTCACCTGGACGGTGCCGATGATCTACCCATTCTCCCGGATCAGGGTGCCGTTGACGGGTTGGGTCGAGCAGGTCTACCTGGCGAGCCCGCTGTGCACGGCGGTGCTGCTGAACGACCG
>JACCUS010000140.1 GCA_013811715.1 Nocardioidaceae bacterium | reverse complement strand
CGGGAAAGTAGTCGAGCAGGCAGTTCGGCGCCGACCCGGCCGCGCGGCCGTCGATGTGGCGGCTGTAGTTCTCGATGCCGGCGCAGGTGCCGACCTGCCGCATCATCTCGATGTCGTACGTCGTACGCATGCGCAGCCGCTGCGCCTCGAGCAGCTGACCGCCGCGCTCGAGCTCCGCCAGGCGGGTCTCCAGCTCGGCCTCGATGCCGGTGATGGCCCGCTCCATCCGCTCTGGGCCGGCGACATAGTGCGAAGCCGGGAACACGTGCAGCTGGTAGTCCTCGGTGACGACCTCGCCGGTCACCGGATGGAGCGTCATCAGGCGCTCGATCTCGTCGCCGAAGAACTCGACCCGCACCGCGAGCTCCTCGTAGACCGGGAAGATCTCCAGCGTGTCGCCGCGCACGCGGAACGTGCCGCGGGTGAACGAGAGGTCGTTGCGCGCGTACTGGATGCCGACGAGCCGGCGCAGCAGCGAGTCGCGATCGACCTCCTCGCCCACCTTGAGCTGCACCATCCGGTCGACGTACTCCTGCGGCGTGCCGAGACCGTAGATGCAGGAGACCGTCGACACCACGATCGCGTCTCGTCGGGTCAGCAGCGAGTTGGTCGCGGAGTGCCGCAGCCGCTCGACCTCCTCGTTGATCGAGGAGTCCTTCTCGATGTAGGTGTCGGTCTGCGGGACGTAGGCCTCGGGCTGGTAGTAGTCGTAGTAGGAGACGAAGTACTCGACGGCGTTGTCGGGGAACAGCTCGCGCAGCTCGTTGGCGAACTGCGCCGCGAGTGTCTTGTTGGGCAGCATCACCAGGGTCGGTCGCTGCACGCGCTCGACCAGCCACGCGATCGTCGCGGTCTTCCCGGTGCCGGTGGCACCGAGCAGCACCATGTCCTTCTCGCCGCCACCGACCCGCTTCTCGAGATCGTCGATGGCCGCCGGCTGGTCACCCGAGGGCGAGTAGTCGGCGGCGGTCTTGAACGGCGCCACGGTGCGCTCGAGATCGGTGACAGGCCTCATATCGCTGAGCCTACGGGCCGGCTCCGACAGTCGTGCCCACGAGACCGAATCCCGCGACCAGCACGATCGCCGCCACCAGCAGTCCACCGACCGCGTCGGTCATCCAGTGGAAGTCACCCACGACCGAGGCGATCCCGACGAGCAGGCCGACCGTCAAGCCCACGGCCAGCCCCCACGTGCGTGCCGACTCGCCCGAGACGCCCGAACGAAGCGCCACGATCAAGAACACCGCGGTTCCGATGCACACCGCCGACGTCGCGGTGTGCCCGGACGGGAAATGGCCGGGGTACCCGAGTGGGTCCACGGTGCTGCCCGGTCCCACGCGTCCGACGGCCCACTTCAGCACCAGCACCGCAACGCCCATGGCCACGACGTTCCCGGTGCCCAATACCAGTGGCCACAGCCGCCAGCTTGCCTGTGTCGTCACCAGCATGGTGACCGCCAGGATCGCCCCGGCGATCCCGAGGTCGCCGGCCCCGCCGACTGCGTCCGCCCAGCCCACGTCCACGGGCGGCGCGAGCCAGGACCGGAGCTCGCGGTCGAGGTAAGTGAGCAGGCCGCCCGCCGCCACGTCCGCCGTGACCAGGGCGAGGACCAGCACACTGCCGCCCACGAGCACCCCGTCGGACCGACGCAGCCGCACGCCCCGCCCCGCCGATACCAGCCGACCCCACGACACCCACGAGGGGAGCCGGCTCATCGTGGCAGGTGCCGGCGTGGCGGCATCCGCGGCCCACGACGCGGCCGCCCCCTCATCCGCGTCGTCACGATGTGCTGCACCCGGTAGCGGTGCGGACGGTCCGGCTCGAGCAGCTCGGCGAGCCGCTCGTCATCGATGTCCTCGCCGCACAAGGCCCAGCCGACGTGCCGCGCGACGTGATAGTCGGCGAAGCTGACCGCGTCGGCGTCACCGTGCGCGCGTTGCCGCACCTCGGCGGCGGTCCACACCCCCACCCCCGGCAGCGACCGCAGTCGCCTTTCTACCTCCGTCGCCGGCAGCCCGATCGTCCGCTCCAGCGACCCCGCCACCCTGGCCGCCCGCACGATCGTGCTCGCGCGGGCACCGTCGATGTGGCAGCGCAGCCACTCCCACGACGGGATCCGTGCCAGCACGTCCGCGGTGGGTAGGCAGCGCATGCCCCGTTCGGCGCCCTGGCCGGGCGCCTCCTCGCCGAATCGGCTGAGCAGCCGACGCCACCCGGTCCACGCCTCCTGGCCCGTCACCTTCTGCTCTATCACGGCGGCGACGAGAGCCTCGAGGACCAGTCCGGTCTGCGAGACCCGCCAGTGCGGGCTGCGCGACCACTCGACCGCGACACGTGGATGCGAGGCAGCGAAGTCGCCGACGTCGTCAACCGCGCCGAGCATCGCCGGCGCCTGCTCCAGCATCCACGCCGCGCCGCGCCCCCACGCCTCGAGCGTGATCTCGGCGGCAGTGGGCCGCACGGAGATGCGCAGGGTGGCCGCGCCCTCGGGGGTCATGGCGGCTCGCCACACGTCGCCGCCGGGGTCACGTTGGAACGCGGGGTCACCGGCGCCGCGCCGTACCGCCCGGACGATGTCGTAGGGATCGCACGGCCACGCCGGCCGCCAGACCCGCGCCGCCACGGCGGTCGTCGGTGTCACGCGCACAGGCACTGCCACAGGCTAGTACGGCGGCCAATCTTGGCCCGCTCGTCAGCGGTTTCGGCGCGGCTTTCGCCGAGTGCGGCTATC
>JACCUS010000128.1 GCA_013811715.1 Nocardioidaceae bacterium | reverse complement strand
GTCCAGGTCGGCGGCCCTGGCCACCAACCGGGCCAGCTCGACGTCGCGTTTGGCGGTCTGCGGGCGGACCCGCCGGGTGGCCTGCAGCCATGCCTGCGTGGATGGCGCCCCGGTCTGCCCGGCCAGGTTGCGCCTGTCTGCCTCCGCCAATAGTGTCAGCGCGACCGTGTGCGCCTGTGTCACCAGCGCGTACGCGGCGCCGACGGCCGCCGTCGTCTGGTCGTCGTCCAGCCGCCACAACTCCACACCCGACAGCTCCACCAGCCGATCCGACACCGCCGCGAGCGCCGGTGCCACCGGTGCGGCCGGGTCGTCGATCAACAGGCTCATACCACGAACACTAGATCCGGCCACCGACAGTTTCTGAAACCTTAGACAGCCCCGTTCCGCCTTATCCACAAGAACAATCCACCTCTGCAGATCGACGAGGAAACTCTCGTCGGGCCTCGTTCCCTTCCACGGATCCGACGTACAAGGAGTCAGTGTCAGCACAGATCGGCAACATCACGTTCGACTGCGCCGAATGGGCGCCGCTGGTGGCCTTCTGGTCCCAGCTGGGCGACTTCGGCGAAGATCCGAGCAATCCCAACCAGCCAGGCGATCCGGAGGGACTGCTGGTCTCCGCGAGCACGGGCATCGCCCTCCTCTTCATCCCTGTGCCCGAGCCCAAGGCGGTGAAGAACCGGGTGCATCTCGACCTGGTCCCGACCGACCGCACCCGCGATGATGAGGTCGAGCGGCTGCTCGGGCTCGGGGCAACGCTGCTTGCCGACTTCCGCAAGGACGACGGGACCGGCTTCGCCGTACTGGCCGATCCCGAGGGCAACGAGTTCTGCGTGGAGCGCAGCAAGGCGGAGCGAGGCTCTTGACGTGTCGCCAAACCTATGGCTGATCGACGGGCAGGGGGCGTAGTGTCGAAACCTGCGGAGCCAACCAGGCTTCTGACCAGGGAGCAGTCATGGCCGACAAGTCGCCTCGTCAACACCTGTCCAAGAAGGCAGGCAAGTCTCTCAAGGAGAAGCGCGCCGAGAAGCACGCGAAAGCGGAAGCAAAGAACAAGACCGCGATCGTGCCGCCAGGCAAGAAGCGCTGATCTCCTGCTCCGACATGGACCCAGTCGTGCGTCAGCGCGGAGAGTACAGCCAGGGCTGCCGCAGGTCGAGGAAGTCCGGCACGCCGATGTTGAGCGCATCCATCTCGGCCATCTGCGCTTGCAGTTCCGGTGGCGCTTCTTTGAGCTCGCCTTCGCGCGCCGCCTCCTCTGAGGTGAAGTACAACGTCATCGTGTAGGCCCCGCCGTCGTGCTCTGTCGCCACGCTGCCGATGATGTCGGGACGAAACGCGGCCCACTCGGCTGAGTCCTGGCCCATGAGCTCTCGCGCGCGGTCGGGGTCGCTGCCGCGGCCCTGGATGATCTGGACGAAGCCGGCGTTGTCGGGATCGCCGTCGACGTCGACCATCACGCCGATGCTGTCGCGGAAGGTGACCTCTCCGGTGAACAACTTGGAGGTCTCCGCCCACCACTGACCCTGCTCCGGTCGGTCGCTGTTTCGTCGGGCCGCCTCTTCGGACTCGAAGCGGGCAAGTGCGATGAAAGTACCGTCATCAGCCACACCCGCGGTGCTGCCGAGCCAGCCCGACGCGCCGGGCGCCAGCTCCTGCATCCAACGGTCGAGCGCGGCGTGAGCCTGTTCCGGCTCGGCTACCTGCCCTTGAATCACCTGGACGAACATGTCGAACTCCCTTCACCACACTTGTTGGGCTGCACTGTCAGTGGATCTCCCTTCGGACGCTACTCCGGGACCCGCCGAGCGTCCATACCGAGAACGTGGCGGACGCGACCTGAGGTACCGGTTTTCGCTGCGGCGGACGTGCATGAGGTTCTAAGGTGGCTGGCTACATGGTCGCCCGCAGGAACCGTCGAGCAACGAGTCAGGAGAAGGACGCGATGAGCACTCCCAACAACCCATGGGACCAGGGCCAGCCGCCGGACCGGCGGGACCAAGAGGGCCAGGGCCAGCCCGGCTACGGCCAGCCACAGCAGGGCTACGGCCAACCGCAGCAGGGGTACGGCGACCAACCGCAGCAGGGGCAGCAGGGCTACGGCGGCCAGCAACCGCCGTACGGGCAGCAGCCGCAGCAGCCTTATGGGCAGCAGGGGTACGGCGGCCAGCAGCAGTACGGACAACAAGGGTATGGGCAGCAGGGGTACGGACAGCCTGCGTCGGGCAACTTTGCCTCATGGGGCAGCCGAGTGGGTTCCTACCTGCTCGACTCGTTGGTGACAGTTCCGCCGTACATTGTCGCCGTCGTTCTCGCCCTTGTCATCGGCCGTAACGACAATGACACCTTCAACGGGATCGGTGTTCTGCTGTTGTTATTGGGTGCACTCGCAAGCCTCGCTGTCTGGATCTGGAACCGCTGGATCCGTGCCGGCAAGACCGGGCAGTCGCTCGGAAAGAAGTGGATGGGCAGCTATCTGCTCAACGAGCAGACCCGGCAGCCGATAGGGGCGGGCAACGCGTTCGTCCGGGACCTGTGCCACATCCTCGACGGGATCTGCTACATCGGCTACATCTTGGCGGCGTTCGACAAGAAGGTGCAGACCTTTGCTGACAAGATCATGAAAACGGTCGTCGTGAAGTAGCCCGACGCCCCTCGGGGATCTTGCTCGCTTACCGTGAGTGTCCTACGCACCCGTTTGAAAGGCGCCAGATGAGCTTCGAACTGTCCCGCGAGCACGAGGACTTCCGCCGCAGCGTCCGCGACTTCGCCGAGGCGGAGATCGCGCCGAAGGCGGCACAGTGGGACAAGGACCACCACTTCCCGCTCGACACGGTGCAGAAGATGGGCCAGCTCGGGCTGTTCGGGCTCACGGCGCCGGATGAGTTCGGCGGCGCCGGCGAGGACGGCGACTTCACGAGCCTGTGCGTGGCGATCGAGGAGATCGGCCGCGTCGACCAGTCCATGGGCATCACGCTCGAAGCCGCCGTCGGGCTCGGCATCAACCCGATCTTGACCTTCGGCACCGACGAACAGAAGAAGACGTGGCTGCCGGACCTCGTCGCCGGCAAGGCGCTGGCCGGTTTCGGCCTGACCGAACCGGGTGCTGGGTCAGACGCCGCCGCCACCAAGACGAAGGCGACGCTCGTCGACGGCGAGTGGTTGATCCACGGGAGCAAGCAGTTCATCACCAACTCCGGCACCGACATCACTTCGCTCGTCACCGTCACGGCCCGCACCGGCGACCGGGAGGACGGCCGCGCCGAGGTGTCGGCGATCATCGTCCCCTCGGGCACGCCGGGCTTCGTGGTCGAGAACGCGTACGACAAGCTGGGCTGGCATGCCAGCGACACGCATCCGCTGAGCTTCAACGACGTCCGAGTGCCTGAGGCCAACCTGCTCGGGGACCGCGGCAGGGGCTTCGCGCAGTTCCTGGCCACCTTGGACGACGGCCGCGTCGCCATCGCGGCCCTGGCGGTCGGGTGCATCCAGGCATGCCTGGAGATGTCCGTCCAGTACGCCGGAGAGCGCACCACGTTCAACGTGCCGATCGGCCAGAAGCAGGGCGTGGCCTTCCAGATCGCCGACCTGAAGGTGATGGCCGAGGCTGCCCGCGCTCTCACGTACAAGGCCGCTGCGCTGAAGGACGCTGGCCGCCCTGCCACTGAGTTCAAGGAGGCCGCCGCCATCGCCAAGCTGTACTCCTCCGAGGCGGCGGTGACCGCCACCCGGATCGCCACCCAGGTGTTCGGCGGCTACGGCTTCATGGAGGAGTACCCGGTCGCGCGCTTCTACCGCGACGCGAAGGTGCTCGAGATCGGCGAGGGCACCTCCGAGGTGCAGCGGATGCTCATCGCGCGCGGCCTCGGCCTCCCCGTCGAGTAGCCCGGAAACTAGCGCCAGAGCCGGGGCCAGGCGATGTCGAGCCGGGCGCACAGGTCACGCAGCAGCGGGAGCGACAGGCCGACGACGTTGTGGTGGTCTCCCTCTAGGCCAGTCACGAACGCGCCACCGAGCCCGTCGATGGTGAACGCGCCGGCGACCTGCAGGGGCTCCCCTGTCGCGACGTACGCGTCGATCTCGGCGTCGGAGACCGAGGCGAAGTGGACGGTCGTCCTCGCGGCGGCGCCGACCTGTCGGCCGGAGGCGGTGTCGACGACGCAGTGGCCGGTGACCAGCACGCCGCTTCGCCCGCGCATCCGGCGCCAACGGGCCGCGGCGTCGGCCGCGTCGACCGGTTTGCCCAGCGCCTCGCCGTCGAGGTCGAGCACCGAGTCGCAGCCGATCACCAGGGCTTCCGGGGGCGACAGCCCGGCCGCCACATGTTGCGCCTTCGCCCGGGCGAGCGTGACCGCGAGGTCGCTCGGGTCGGCGATGTCGAAGGCGGCCTCTTCAACGTGAGAGACGATCACCTCCGGTTCGATCCCGGCAGCGCGCAGGGTCCGCAGCCGGGCCGGTGACGCCGAGGCGAGGACGACCCTCACAGCCGGGCGAGTGCGCCACGCAGCGGGTCCAGCCCCAGCGGACCGAGGTCGAGCGCAGCACGGTGGAACTCCTTGAGGTCGAAGGCCGCGCCCTTCCGCTGCTTGGCCTCCTCGCGCGCCTGCAGCCAGATCCGCTCGCCGACCTTGTACGACGGCGCCTGCCCGGGCCAGCCGAGGTAGCGGTTGACCTCGAACCGGATCACGGCGTCCTCGTCGCGCGAGTGCTGGCGCATGAACTCCAACCCGAGCTCCGGCGTCCAGGTCTCGCCCGGATGGAAGCCGAACGGGTTGTCGGACGGGATCTTCAGCTCCAGGTGCATCCCGATGTCGACCACCACCCGGGCCGCCCGGAAGCCCTGGGAGTCGAGCATGCCGAGCTTGTCGCCGGGGTCCTCGAGGTAGCCGAGGTCGTCCATCAGCCGCTCGCTGTACAGCGCCCACCCCTCGCCATGCCCGGAGACCCAGCACATGATGCGCTGCCAGCGGTTGAGCAGCTCACTTCGGTACGCTGTCTGGCCGACCTGCAGGTGATGGCCGGGGACGCCCTCGTGGTAGACCGTCGACACCTGGCGCCACGTGGAGAAGTCGGTGATGCCGTCGGGCACCGCCCACCACATCCGTCCCGGCCGGCTGAAGTCCTCGCTCGGTCCGGTGTAGTAGATCCCGCCGTCGTTGGTGGGAGCAATGCAGCACTCGATCCGGCGGATCGGGTCGGGGATGTCGAAGTGCACGCCGGCCATCTCCTCGAGGGTGCGGTCGGCGAGCTCCTGCATCCAGTCCCGGAAGTTGTCTCTGCCGGCGATGGTCCGAGACCGGTCGGAGTCCAGTGCCGCCACCGCCTCGTCCAGTCCGCCGCCGGGGACGATCTTGTCGGCGACGCCCGCCATCTCGTCCTCGATGCGCTTGAGCTCGTCCCAGCCCCACGCGTAGGTCTCGTCGAGGTCGACCTCGGCACCGAGGAAGAACCGCGACTCCGGCCGGTACCGCTCCCGGCCGACGCCGTCCTTGTCCCGGCCGCGCGGCAGCAGCTCGTCTTCGAGGAACCGCGCGAACCCCCCGTACGCGTCGGTGGCGCCGGTCGCGTTCGCGTCGAGCTCATCCTTCAAGGAGCCCGCCACGTCAGCGCCGCTGACGTACGAAGTGAAGAAGTTGCCCGCCTCGCCCTGCTGGCCGGTCCAGGCCCGGACCTGGCCGACGACCTCGCGGATCTGCCGTTTCGCCGACACGTCTCCGTCGTCCGCGCACCCGGTCAGCGTCCGCCGGTAGCCGGCGAGGGCATCGGGGATTGCCGCCAGCCGCGCGTTGATGTTGGACCATGCCTCGTCCCCGTCGGTGCTCATCAGGTCGAACGCCTCGCGGATCTCGTGCAACCCGCTCGTTATCACGCTCAGCTGCGACTGGGGCGTCTTGGCGGCGTACTGCTCCAGGGTGACCGAGAGCCGTTCGACGAAGGCGTCCTTGGCCGCGTGCTCCCGCGCGTCGGTCGGGTCGGTGCGGTCCATGGTGGCCAGCGCCTGGCGGGTCAGCTCCTCGCGGGCGGCGAAGCCGTCGGGGGAGAGGTCGGGCAGCCGGTCGTCGTACCCGCTGATCCCGAGGTACGTCGCCTCGAGCGGGTCGAGCTGTACGTAGTCGGTGACGAAACCGTTCGCGACCGCGTCGACGGGACGTGCCTGGGTGGATTGGCTGGCATCGGTCATACCGGCGACCCTACCCGCGCGGTGCCCGGCGGGAGCCAGTCAGGGACCGTGGTTCACCGCTGCTCGTCGAAGGGGTTGACCACGCTCAGGCCGGCTAGGCTGCGGCCCGATTGCAGATCGTCTGACACTAGGCGGCTCGCGCCGCCCCTGAGCGCCGACTCGGCGATCAATGCATCCCAGAACGACAAGGTGTGTGCCTCCTCGAGCCGTGAGGCGGCGACGATCAGTGGACCGTCGATCTCGACGACGGGCCACTCGGCGTACGAGATGACGGTCTGTCGTGCCGCCTGGCGTGACATCGGCGGGGCGAGCTTGCGCGTGGCAACGACATAGAACTCCTGCAGCACCTGCGTGCTCAAGATCCCGGTCCGGGAGCGCCACAGCCGGTCGAGCAGCTCCACAGCGATCGGCTGCCGCCTCCCTTCCGATCGGTCGTGCGCGTATACCAAGACGTTCGTGTCGACGAAGGTGAGTGCGGCCGCGGTCCGGGCGCTCACCGCTCGTGCAACTCTGCCCGCGTCCAGGTGCGACCACCGTGCGGCTCGGCCGCTGCCATCAGCTCCTGCGCCTGCTGCCACGCCACGCGGTACCGCTGGTCGGCATGTACTAGTTCCTCGAGCTGCATGGCCACCAGGGCGCTGACCGAGGTGCCGCGGCGCGCGGCGATGACCTTGGCGTCGCGGATGACGCGTGCGTCCAGCTGGATCGTCAAGTTGCGCTTGTTCATAAATACCTCCGAGAAACTGTGGAGCACAGTTTATCACGTGGGCTTCCAGCGTCCTGCCACCCGAGAGTGGACGGGGTGCGTTCAGCACGGCAATGCACTGGAGCGCCAACCTCCCGGCCCGTGGCTGTGGGGGCCGCGAACCCTGCGCGCCGGCGCCGACCAACTGGAGCGGGGTCCGTCGGCTGGCGCCGCGGCGCCGCCCACACCCAGTCGGGCGGCCACGACCGCCACCAGGGCGGCGAGCTCCTCGACGGTCGGCGC
>JACCUS010000052.1 GCA_013811715.1 Nocardioidaceae bacterium | reverse complement strand
CGGTCTCGATATGCACGACCTGCATGCCCTCACCAGGCCGCGTGTCCTGCGGCATCGCGATGAAGTTCTTCTCGACCGGGTTCGTCGGGTCCGAGATGTCGATCACCCACGCGCCCGCGTCGGGCGTGTTGACGCCACCCTTCTCCGGTCCGGAGCAGTCAGGCTCGCCCCAGTTCGCGAGGTAGGCATAGTCGCCATAGGCGGCGACGTCGGCGACCAGACCCTCGGTCTGAGTCACCTCCTCATGTCCGAGAAACTGGACCTTGCCCCAATCACCTGTTCCGGTCAGATGACCGGCGTCGCCACCGTGCTGGCCGGGATGTGCTGCTGCGGTGGCCGGAAGGAGCAGGCTCGCCGCGATCGCCGCGAGTACGGGGGGGTAGCTGAACCACTTCTTGTGCATGGAGAACCCCTAAAAACGATGTTGTAACGCGCGCGGACGCGACGGTCACACGGGCGCAAGAGCAGTTCGCACTGTACTCCCGCGGCCGTCCGCCTACTACCCCCCAAGGGCGCCATATCCGCAGGGCCGGAGCTGGTCACCCCAGTGGGCACGGTCGCTCCCCGTAGCCGCGCCCAGACCATGGCCGGCCTTGACGACATCGACTCCACGAGGCGTCTCGGACGCCGAGCCCATGCGGTCGGCATCGTCGACCACCGCGGGGCTGGCGGCACCGACCGGACCGCCGCCGCAATGTTCGCCACGGACCACGGCCCGCCCGGCGCAGATGGGTCCTCCTAACCCGTGCTCGCCGCCCTTGTATTGGTCTTAATGCACCCGTCCCCCCTGAAGTCTTGACTGTGCCTGAGTCGCGCAGTACAGGGGGAGGTCAGCGGGTTACCTTTGCAGTTCCGGTGCGCGCTTCCGCGCGACCGGTCCGCGGCCCGAAAGCCAGGAGGCGCTAAACGCAACCTGCGTCTTAACACCGCGACTGACGCCGTCGAAGAGCGATCTGATGGCCCAGCCTGACGTCCGGATCTAATGGCTTCTACCAAGCTCGTTTGACAGGCTTGGTTCTGGTAGCGGCTAGCAGGTCAGCACTCTTCGGATCTGACTCTTGAGGTCTTGCGGCAGACCGTGCGCCTGCTGGTCGTGAGGAGGCGAAACCGCTGCTGGGATGACGTGCCCCGTGAGGTCTGCGGTGAGCACTTGACCATTAGATCGCTGGCTGTCTCTTCCACGCTGCCGAGGGTGTCTGCACCGTGCAGATCCGGGACGGGAGAGTGAGTGCCGATGCTGTTCGTGGGAGATGACTGGGCAGAAGGTCATCACGACATCGAGATCGTCGATGACCAGGGGGAGGTGCAGGTCCGGCGGCGGTTGCCCGAGGGGCTCGAGGGAGTCACCCGGCTGCATTCGCTGATCGCCTCGCAGTTGCCTGAAGACTGGGCCGATCGCGACCCCAGCGAGGTGGCGGCGTTAGTGAAGGTCGGCATCGAGACCGACCGCGGTTCCTGGGTGGCTGCCCTGGTCGCGGCGGGTTATGAGGTGTTCGCGATCAACCCGCTGTCGGTGGCTCGCTACCGCGAGCGGCACTCCACCTCGGGTGCGAAGTCCGATGCTGCTGATGCGCACCTGTTGGCCGAGATCGTCCGGCTGGACCGTGCCCACCACCGACCGGTCGCCCAGGACACCGACCAGGGTGAGGCGATCAAGCTGACCGCGCGCACCCACCAGTCGTTGATCTGGGACCGCAGCCGGCACGTGGCCCGGCTGCGCTCGACCCTGCGGGAGTACTTTCCCGCAGCCCTGCAGGCGTTTGAGGACCTGGACGCACCCGATGCCCTCGAGCTGCTGGGGCGGGCACCAGACCCCGACCAGGCCGCGCGGCTGAGCACGGCGGTGATCACCGCTGCTCTCAAACGCGCCCGCCGGCGTCGCGTCGATGACCGGGCCCAACGGCTGCAGAACATTCTGCGTGCACCCGAGCTGCGACAGCCTGCGGTGCTGCAGAGCGCCTACTCCGCGGTGGTGTCGAGCGAGGTCGCGATCATCATCGCGCTCAACACCCAGATCGATCGGCTCGGGGCGGTGGTGGGCGAACATTTTGGCCGGCACCGGGACGCTGAGATCTACCTCAGCCTGCCCGGCCTCGGTGTGATCCTCGCATCCCGGACCCTCGGCGAGTTCGGCGACGACCCGGACCGCTACGCCGATGCGAAGGCCCGCAAGAACTACGCCGGCACCTCACCGATCACCCGCGCTTCTGGCACCAAGAAAGTCGTCCTGGCCCGCTACGCCCGCAACCGACGACTCGGCGATGCCCTCCAGCAATGGGCGTTCTGCTCGCTGCGCGGATCCCCCGGAGCCACCGCCTACTACCACCAGCTCCGCGACCGCAAGATCGGCCACGAGGCCGCGCTCCGCCAGCTCGCCAACCGCCTCGTCGGCATCCTGCACGGATGCCTGAAAACCCGCACCGCCTACGACGAAACCACCGCCTGGGCACACATCATGGCCGCCACCGCTTGACATTTTTAGAACCTGGGATGTCTGCCGTGATTCGAGTGGTGCGTCCTTCATTCCGCCGCCACTGGGCCTGTGCCGTGCTCAGCCGCGCGCCGCTGCACTCCGAGATC
>JACCUS010000020.1 GCA_013811715.1 Nocardioidaceae bacterium | reverse complement strand
ATTTCGCGTCGAAGCCTCGGCCGAGGAACTCCTCGGCGAGGATGTGTTCCACGCGCGAGGCGATGTCGCCGATGATCGAGACGAACGACCCGGTCTCGGAGCCGATAGGGGAGTCGCGGACCAGGATCCGGAAGCCGTCAGAGGACTGCTCGATGTAGTCGAGCAGCGCGAAGGCCGCCTGTTCGAGTAGCTCGCGGGGGTGCCCGGCGGTCAACGACGAGCGCATCATCGTCAGCAGCTGCTGCACCTCCCGGTCGACCACGACCGCGTACAGGCCCTCCTTGCCGCCGAAGTGCTCGTACACGATCGGTTTGGACACCTCGGCGCGGGCGGCGACCTCCTCGATCGACGTACCCTCAAACCCGCGCTCGGCGAACAACGCCCGGGCGATCTCGATCAACTGCTCGCGGCGCTCTGCGCTCGTCATGCGCGTCCGTGGGCTGCGCGTCCGCTTGGCGTCGGTCACCCGGACATCTAGACGCCGCTGGTCTGGACGCGCTTGGCCTGCAGGCGCTCCTTGACGGGCCAGCGCACTGCCGTTACCCAGCCGAGCTTCTCCAGCGCCCAGATGATGCGGGCCGAGGTGTCGAGCTGGCCTCTCATCACCCCGTGTCGAGCGCAGGTCGGGTCGGCGTGATGCAGGTTGTGCCAGGACTCGCCCATCGAGGGGATCGCGAGCCACCACACGTTGCCGGACCTGTCGCGGGACTTGAAGGGCTGTTCACCGACGGCGTGGCAGATCGAGTTGATCGACCAGGTCACGTGGTGCAGCAGACCGACCCGGACCAGCGACCCCCAGAAGAAGGCTGTCAGGGCGCCTTGCCACGACATGGTCCAGAGGCCGCCGACGACGAGGGGCAGCGCCATCGAGACGCCCACCAGTCCCGGGAAGATGCGCGAGATGAACACGAGGTCGCGGTCCTTCAGCAGGTCGGGGGCGTACTGGCGCTGCGACGTCTGCTCGACGTCGAACAGCCAGCCCATGTGCGCGTAGAAGAGGCCCTTGACCAGCGCGGGAACCGTCTCGCCGTAGCGCCACGGGGAGTGCGGGTCGCCTTCCCGGTCGGAGAACTTGTGGTGCTTGCGGTGGTCGGCCACCCAGCGCACCACCGGCCCCTGGATCGCCATCGAGCCGGCGACCGCGAGAACGATCTTCAACGCTCGGTTGGGCTTGAAGGCCTTGTGTGTGAAGTACCGGTGGAAACCGACGGTGATGCCGTGCCCGGTGATTGCGTACATCACGAACGCGATGATGACGTCGGACCAGCCGAGCCAGCCTCCCCAAGCGATCGGAACCGCGGCGACGAGCGCCACGAACGGCAATGCGATGAAAACCCCGAGAATGACGCGCTCGGTCATCGACTGCTGGTCCCCCCCAAGGGTGTCTTGGGAGATAGCCTCCAGTTCATCTCTTGGTGGTGCGACTGCGGTGGCTGGCGTCATGTCAGTCCATCCCTTTGGGGTCGGAAACAGATACTCGATACTTACGCAACCGTAACCTACGGTGTCGTAGGTGGGAAGGGCTTCTCAGCGTGTCCTTACCCACAGGCACCACTGGCACTCGCCGCGGCTATGGCTAAGGGCCGTCCGGCCCGCCAGCCTGCCGGGTCGCTGTGGCAGACTGTGGCCACGCAGGGGTGCGCCGCCAACGGAGCACGCCACGCAATCCCCTGTGGGGTAACCCGGCAGCCCGCGAGCCTTTGAAGCTCGAGGTCCTGGATCGAAGCCAGGCGGGGGAGCGAGACGCGAGGAGCAGCTGTGACGTCACACCCGCCAGCAGCAGTCGTCGTGCTCGCGGCCGGCGGGGGCACCCGGATGAGGTCCGCGACCCCCAAGGTGCTGCACCGCATCGGCGGCCGCAGCCTGGTGGGCCACGTCCTTCTGGCCGCCCGCGGCACGCAGCCGGACCACCTCTGCGTCGTCGTCGGGCACGGCCGCGACGAGGTGGCGCCGCACGTCACGGCGATAGACCGGGCCGCCTTCGTCGCAGTGCAAGCCCAACAGCTCGGCACCGCGCATGCTGTGCTCGCCGGGCTTGAAGCGCTTCCCATGGTCGAGGGCACCGTGCTGGTCACGTACGGCGACGTACCGCTCCAGACCACCGAGACGCTGGCCGACCTGATGGCGGCGCATGAGTCCGACGGCAACGCCGTCACCGTGCTGACCGCCCAGGTGCCCGACCCGTTCGGGTACGGACGCATCATCCGCGACGACACCGGCGCGGTCGCCGCAATCGTCGAGGAGAAGGACGCCACCGACGACCAGCGGGCCGTCAACGAGATCAACTCCGGGATCTTCGCCTACCAGGCCGCGGTCCTCCGCGACGCGTTGGGCCGCATCGGGACCGACAACGCCAAAGGCGAGATGTACCTCACCGACGCGGTCGCGATCGCGCGTGCGGACGGGCATCGGGTGGGGGCGGTGCGGACCGACGACGGCTGGCAGACCGAGGGCGTCAACACGCGGGCTCAGCTGTCCCGGCTCGGCGCCGAGCTAAACCGCCGAACGCTTTCACACTGGATGGCCGAGGGCGTCGAGGTCATCGATCCGACCACGAC
Source organism: Nocardioidaceae bacterium (assembly GCA_013811715.1). Taxonomy (GTDB): domain Bacteria; phylum Actinomycetota; class Actinomycetes; order Propionibacteriales; family Nocardioidaceae; genus JACCUS01. The sequence continues at coordinate 3,885 of JACCUS010000020.1, read as the reverse complement.
GTGGGTCGACGTCGGCGTCCTGCTCGCTGCTGACGTTTCGCTCGAGCCCGGTGTGCAGCTGCACGGCAGCACGCAGGTGGCGTCGGGTGCGGTCATCGGGCCCGACACCACGCTTACCGACGTGGTCGTCGGAGTCGGGGCGCGTGTCGTCCGTACGCACGGGTCGCAGGCGGTCCTCGGGGCGGGGAGCCACGTCGGCCCCTTCGCCTACGTTCGTCCAGGCACGGTCTTGGGGACAGGCGGCAGGATCGGCACATTCGTCGAGACCAAGAACGCCGAGATCGCCGACGGCGCGAAGGTGCCGCATCTGTCCTACGTGGGCGACGCCGAGATCGGCACCCACTCCAACATCGGCGCCGGCACAATCTTCGCCAACTACGACGGGCTGGCCAAGCACCGCACGAGTGTGGGAGCGCACTGCAGGACCGGTGCCAACAACACTTTCGTGGCCCCGGTCGACATCGGCGACGGCGCGGCCACCGGAGCAGGCACGGTCGTACGCCGAGCCGTGCCGCCCGGCGCCCTTTCAGTGAGCACCGGCCCGCAGCGTCACGTTGAGGATTGGGTGCTGCGCAAGCGGGCAGGGACGGCCGCGGCAGATGCGGCCATGGCGGCAACGGAGGCAGCGGCAGCGGCTGCGACAGAGGAGGAGCACTCATGACCGGCCTCAAGCGCACCACCGAGAAGAACTTGATGCTCTTCTCAGGCCGGGCGCATCCGCACCTGGCAGCGGAGGTCGCCGAGCTGCTCGAGACGTCGCTGGTGCCGACGTCGGCGTACGACTTCGCGAACAGCGAGATCTACGTCAGGTTCGAGGAGTCGGTTCGGGGCAGCGACGCCTTCGTCATCCAAAGCCACACCGCCCCTATCAACCAGTGGATCATGGAGCACCTGATCATGGTCGACGCGCTCAAGCGCGCATCGGCCAAGCGGATCACCGTGGTGCTGCCGTTCTACGGGTACGCGCGCCAGGACAAGAAGCACCGCGGCCGCGAACCGATCTCTGCGCGCCTGATGGCCGACATGTTCAAAACCGCCGGCGCCGACCGGCTGATCTGCGTCGACCTCCACACGTCGCAGATCCAGGGATTTTTCGACGGGCCGGTCGACCACCTGCTGGCCCAGCCGATCCTGACCGACTACGTCTCCCAGCGGTACGGGCACGAGTCGTTGGCTGTGGTCTCGCCGGACGCGGGTCGGATCAAGGTGGCGGAGCAGTGGTCCTCGCGACTCGGGGGAGTGCCGCTGGCGTTTATCCACAAGACCCGAGACAGCACCCGACCCAATGAGATGATCGCCAACCGGGTGGTGGGTGAGGTCAAGGACCGCGTCTGCATTCTCGTCGACGACATGATCGACACCGGCGGCACAGTCGTGCGGGCAGCCGAGGGATTGTTGGCGGCGGGGGCCTCCGACGTAGTGATCGCCGCAACCCACGCGATCCTGTCCGGGCCTGCGGTCGACCGGCTCAAGAACTCTCGGGCATGTGAGGTCATCGTGACCAACACCTTGCCGATCACCGACGACCGGACGTTCGACAAGTTGACCACCTTGTCGATCGCCCCGCTGATCAGCCGGGCGATCCGCGAGGTCTTCGAAGACGGCTCGGTCACCAGCCTGTTCGACGGCCGCGCCTGACCTGGCATCCCCATCCGGTCGCGGCCCGTCCGATCGGCGCCCCGTTCCTGAGGATTTCCCGTCAGCCGGGATCGCGGCTAAGATCGGGGGTCGCCTGCACAGAGCCAAGGAGTCTTCCGTGTCATCAGAGGTCAAGATCAAGGCCGAGTCCCGCACCGAGTTCGGCAAGGGTGCCGCTCGTCGTATCCGCCGTGATGACAAGGTCCCTGCAGTGCTTTACGGCCATGGCACCGACCCCGTGCATATCACGCTGCCCGGCCACGACCTGATGCTGGCGCTCAAGACGGCCAACGCCCTGCTCTCGATCGAGATCGACGGCGGCAGCCAGCTGGCGCTGCCCAAGCAGGTTCAGCGTGACCCGATCAAGGGCTTCATCGAGCACGCCGACCTGATCATCGTCACCCGAGGCGAGAAGGTCACCGTCGAGGTCCGAGTCGTGCTCGTCGGCGAGGCTGGGCCCGACACTCTGGTGACCGTCGACCACGCCTCGGTCGAGGTCGAGGCGGAGGCCACCCACATTCCCGAGACGATCGAGGTCAGCATCGAGGGTCTCGGTGTCGGGTCCCAGATCCTGGCGAAGGACCTCGTCTTGCCCTCGGGTACGACGTTGAGCCTCGACGAGGAAGCCCTCATCGTGAACGTCAGTGCGGCGCCCACCGCTGAGGACCTCGAGGCCGAGCTGGCCGAGGCCGAGGCCGAGATGGGCATCGAGTACGACGAGGCCGGAGCGATCGAGGGAGAAGCCGGCGAAGGCGAATCCGCCGCCGGGGAAGGCGAATCCGCCGCCGAGGGCGGCGAGGCTGGCGGGGGTGGCGAGTCCGCCGAGCCGGTCGGCAACCGTTCCGAGGGGTGATCCTTCGGCGCACACACGAGCCGAGGGCCGCGACGCCGTACGACGGCTGGGTCGTTGTCGGGCTGGGCAACCCCGGCCCGTCGTACGCTTCGACGCGTCACAACGTCGGCTACCTCGTCGCGGACGAGCTTGCCGAGCGGATGGGTGGCGGCTGGAAGGCCCACAAGAGCGGTCGCGCGCTGGCGGTCGAGGGCCGGCTGGCGGGTCTGCCGGGGGTGCGCACCGTCCTCGGGCGCGGCCGGTGTTACATGAACGAGTCCGGCGGCCCGGTGTCGGCGTTGCTCAACTTCTACAAGGCCGAGCCCGACCGGCTCGTCGTGATCCATGACGAGATCGACATCCCGTACGGCGACTTGCGGGTCAAGCACGGCGGCGGCGACAACGGCCACAACGGGCTCAGGTCGATCCGCAAGTCGCTGGGCACCGGCGAGTTCTACCGGGTCCGGATCGGAGTCGGCCGTCCGCCAGGGCGCCAAGACGCCGCCGACTTCGTGCTGAGCCCGTTCTCCGCCGCGGAGAAGCGCGAGCTCGACCTGCATGTGCAGACGGCGGCGGACTCGGTCGAGTCGCTCGTCACCGAAGGACTGGAGCAGACCCAGAACCGCTACAACGGCTGATCTGAGGCATTAACGCGCCGCTTGCGCAGGCTGTTGACCTCCGCGCGTAGCTGTGCGGTCTCGGCCTCCAGCTCCAGCACTCGGCGGGCTCCTGCGAGGTTGAGCCCGCTCGCCAGAAGTGTCGCAATGCGGTTGACGAGCTCGACGTCCGACGTACTGTAACGGCGGGTGCCACCCGCCGTGCGGTGGGGGTCGAGCAGGCCCCGTGCCTCGTAGTCGCGCAGCGCCTGCGGCTGGACGCCGGTCAGCTCCGACGTCACCGAGATACCGAAGACCGCGTGGTCAGATCCGAGATCGCGCATCCGCACCACCTCCCAAAATTTCGTCGTTTCGAGACCTTGACATCTGTCCGTGCGGAGAGATAAAATCTCTGGTATCCACCTTAGATATTCCGATCGACGATGTCGACCGGATAGCACTGAAAGGAGCTGATCGTTGATGTTGATGCGAACCGATCCTTTTAGGGATCTGGACCGACTGACTGAGGCGATGTTCGGTACCAGCGGCCGCCCAGCGGTCATGCCGATGGACGCGTATCGGCAGGGAGAGACGTTCAACATCGATCTCGACCTTCCCGGCGTCGACCCCGACACGATCGACTTGACCGTCGAGCAGAACGTCTTGACCGTGCACGCAGAACGCCGCCCGACGATCGCGGAGGAGACCGAACGCGTCGTCGCTGAGCGTACCTACGGCACCTTCAGCCGCCAGGTGTTCCTGGGGGAGACGCTCGATGTCGAGAAGCTGAGCGCCGACTACGACGCTGGGGTCCTGTCC
>JACCUS010000018.1 GCA_013811715.1 Nocardioidaceae bacterium | reverse complement strand
GCGGCTGTTGAGCTTCGACCCGAACGTGCGACCAGCACTGGCCGGTGATCGCGCTGCTGCAGTGGACCAGGTGGAGGCGTTCGTCGCGTGCGCGCACGTCGTCAAGGCGAGCGACGAGGATCTGTCCTGGCTCTACCCAGATCACGAGCTCGACGACCTGCTCGATCACTGGGTGACTCTGGGGCCGTCGTTTGTCGTCATCACCTCCGGCGCGGACGGCTGCCGTGCCGTCACCGCCGCTGGCGACAAGATCACCGTGGCTCGCGAGGCTGTCGCCGTCGCGGACACGATCGGGGCCGGTGACGCGTTCGAGGCTGGCCTGCTGTCAGGACTTCTCGATGCCGGCCTCGCCACCCCGTCGGCGCTCTCAACGATCGGCCCCGAGGTGGCCATGGCCGTCCTTCGACGCGCAACCCTGGTGGCAGCTTTGACCTGCCAGCGACCGGGCGCCGACCCACCATCGCGCGGCGAGTACGCCGCTGTGGCCGGGAGCGGCTCCAGCCCCGACCCCTGGCTCACCGCCCCGACACGGTGACGAGCGCCCGGTGGCCCCGACGTCCTTGCCTCGGCTCGCGCGACTCGGCCACCTGGCGGGCCTGACCTCGTCGAATCGAGTCCTGTCAGACCGCAGCCGGGGACTGAGGGTCGAAGACGGTCTCGAGCGACACCTCGAGGAAGGGTGACTCGCACGGCGGTCCCTGTGAGACGAGCATCAGCCGCTCGTCGAGGTCCATCACGACCGAGCTGCACGTGAGTGACCGCAGCTCGGGCTCGTCGGTCTCGTTGACGTGTCGGCAGAGCGCGTACGGGAAACCGAGATGGTCTCGAAGGGCGTCGGCCACGTCGTCGACGCTCACCTTGCGCTCGGCTGCGCGGTCAGCCAGCAGGCGCCGCAGTCGGTAGTCCCGGAAGAGCGACGACCCGCCCACGTCGTAGATGGCGTCGGTGACGTCGATGTCGGAGACGAAATGGTTGGCGTGGGTGAGGAGGCCGTCGGTCGGCAGCACCCGTCCGGTGGCGCCCGGCGCCACCTCGAGGTCGACGGCCACGCCACCCGCAGTGGCGATGACCAGGTTGATCGACGCACTCCGCGGCAGCGAGGTGACCTTGAGGGACGTGGAGATCCCGTCGGGTTGGTCGAGCACGGCGCGGATCAGCACGTGGTACGGAACTCCGCCGGGGAGGCCGTCACGGTCGCAGTGGAGCAAGTTGACGCAGACACCCACTCCCGCCGAGTTGAGACCAGTCTTCGCCAGCATCCCCGCCTCGGTGAGACACACGATCTCGTGGCCTCGCTCGTCTCGCGTCGCCAGCACCAGGGAGTAGGGCAGCTGGGAGGGATACCAGTCCCAGTTCTGTGCCAGCAGTGTGTGTCCCGCCGCCGTGTGCTCGGGCATCACAGCGACACCGGTGCACTCGGGCAGCTGCGGACCCGCCGGCAGCATCAGCTCGGTGCGGGCGTTGAGCGCGTAGATGTCACCGACCGCGACGCCACTGGCCTCGGCGACGGCGTCCAGCGTCGTGGCGATCCGTGGCGTGTGGTCGTGGGTTGTCGACCTGAACGCCTCCCCGAGCCGGCGTGCTTGCGCTGCGCCGAGACCGACGACGGCGAACTTCTCCCGGTAGTCCTCGACGTTTGCTCGGATGAGCTCGCGCGCCTGCCCGCCGTACGCGGCACCGATCTCAGTGGGGCTGCCCTGCGCAACGATCAGCGGAAGAGGCGACATGGCGCAAGCCTAACCATTGCTCGAGCATCGGCCGTCGACGACAGCGCAGATCACACCATGGTGGTGGAAGTGGCAGCACGGTCCTTGTCGCGGCTAGATTTCACCCTGGGACAGATCATCGAGGCAGGGAAGGGCTCGCCATGGCCACCGACAGCTCGCCCACCACGGGTGCGGCGACGTCGAGCGCACTGACCGTCGAGCGCAACGGCATCAACGTGATCTCGGAGGGAGAGCGAAAGGGCCGACCACGCGACCTCTTCTGGCCCTGGTGTGCCGCGAACATCTCGGTCTTCGGCATCTCCTACGGCTCGTTCGTCCTCGGTTTCGGGATCAACGGGTGGCAGGCAGTCGCCGCCGGTGTCGTCGGCGCCGTGCTGTCGTTCCTGCTGGTCGGCCTGGTGTCGTTGGCAGGCAGACGCGGATCGGCCCCGACCATGGCGCTGTCGCGGGCGGCGTTCGGCGTCCGGGGCAACTCAGTGCCGAGTCTCGTGTCGTACCTGATCCTGGTCGGCTACGAGACGGCGCTCGTGGCGCTGGCGACCTTCGCGACGGCGACGGTGTTCGGCCGGCTGGGATGGAGCGACGGCGACGTCACGAAAATCCTCGCCTTCATCGTCGTGGCGCTGATCATCGTCGCCGGCGGCGTGCTCGGCTTCGACACGGTGATGCGGCTGCAGAGATGGCTGACCATCCTCATGCTCGTCGTGACGGTCGGCTACATCGTCCTGACCGTCGACGAGGTCAGGTGGTCGGCCATCGGCAGCCTGCCGAGCGGGGACGGCAAGGCGGTTTTCGGCGCCTTTGTCGTGGTGGTCTCGGGCTTCGGGATCAGCTGGGTCAACGCGGCGGCCGACTACTCCCGCTACCTGCCACGAGGCGCCTCCAGCAAGGGCATCGTCGGTTGGACGACGTTCGGGGGCGGACTTCCGCTGGTCATCCTCATCACGTACGGCGTCCTGCTCGCGGGCTCGGACCCCGACCTCTCGTCCGCTCTGGCGGCAGACCCCATCGGTGCACTCACCACGACCCTGCCCGACTGGTTCCTGGTGCCGTTCGCCGTCGTGGCGGTGGCCGGGTTGGTGTCGGGGGCACTGCTCGACATCTACTCGTCGGGGCTGACGCTTTTGACGCTCGGACTGCCCGCTCCGCGCTGGGTGGCCGCGGCCATCGACGGGGTGATCATGATCCTCGGAACGATCTACATCGTCTGGTTCGCGGGCGACTTCCTCACGCCGTTCTTCGCGTTCCTCGTCACGTTGGCCGTGCCGATCGCCGCGTGGTGCGGGGTCTTCCTCGCGGACCTGCTGGTGCGTCGCCGCGACTACGACTCCGCCGACCTCTTCGACCCGCGCGGACGGTACGGATCGGTCAACCTGGCAGGTCTCGGGTCGATGCTGGTAGCCACGCTCGTCGGGTGGGGACTCGTCGTGAGCACGGCCGCCGACGGCTACCCGCCGGAGGCGGCAGGCTTCGGCTGGCAGGGGTACCTGCTGGAGCCGCTCGGTCTGGGGCCCAAGCTCGACGGGCCGTGGACCTACGCCAACCTGGGGGTCATCGTGGCCCTCGTGCTGCCGTTCCTCGCGTACCTGCTGCTGGGCCGCAGCGAGATCCGTCGACAGGAGGCGCTCGAGCCCTCCGCCCAGAC
>JACCUS010000507.1 GCA_013811715.1 Nocardioidaceae bacterium | reverse complement strand
TGCGCGCCGCGTCCGGTGCCCACCATCAGCGCGGTCGGTGTGGCAAGACCCAACGCGCACGGGCAGGCGATGATCAGCACCGCGACCGCGGCGGTGAACGCCGCCGCGAGCCCGCCGCCGGCGCCGAGCCAGAATCCCAGCGTTCCGGCTGCCAAGGCGAGGACGATCGGCACGAACACCCCGGAGATCCGGTCGGCAAGCCGTTGCGCCTCGGCCTTGCCGTTCTGAGCGTCCTCCACCAGCCGCGCCATCTGCGCCAGCTGGGTGTCGGCGCCGATCCGGGTCGCACGTACGACGATGCGGCCGCCGGCGTTGACGGTCGCGCCGGCCACGGCGTCGTCCGGGCCGACCTCGACCGGGATGGACTCCCCCGTCAGCATGGAGGCATCGACGGCCGATGAGCCTTCGTCGATGACACCGTCGGTGGCGATCTTCTCCCCTGGACGGACCACGAACCGGTCACCGACGGTCAGCTGGTCGACGCCGACCCGCTGCTCGCGGCCGTCACGCAGGATCGACACCTCCTTGGCACCGAGCGCGAGCAACGCGCGCAAGGCGGCGCCGGCATGGCGCTTGGAGCGTGCCTCGAAGTATCGGCCTGCGAGGATGAACGTCGTGACCCCGGCCGCCGCCTCGAGGTAGATGTTGCCCGCGCCGTCGGTGCGGGAGATCGTCAGCTCGAACGGGTGCGTCATGCCTGGTACGCCGGCGGTGCCGAAGAACAGCGCGTACAGCGACCACCCCAGCGCGGCCAGCGTGCCTATCGAGATCAGCGTGTCCATGGTGGAGGTGCCGTGCCGCAGGTTGGTCCAGGCCGCCTTGTGGAACGGCCATGCGCCCCAGATCACGACCGGCGCGGCCAGGTTGAGCGACAGCCACTGCCAGTAGGTGAACTGCAGCGCGGGGATCATCGCCATCGCGATCACCGGGACGCTGAGTGTCAGCGACACCAGCAGTCGCAGTCGAAGCGACCGGGTCGGGTCTGTCTCCGAGGGTTCTCCACCGCTGGGGACACCGGTCCCGCCGGCGTCGGCGGGCGGCGCGGGCAGTGTGGCGGTGTAACCGGCCCTCTCCACCGCCGCCACCAGCTCCTCGGCGGTGACCGCGTCAGGGAACTCGACGCGGGCCTTCTCGGTGGCATAGTTGACGGTCGCGGTGACGCCGTCGATCTTGTTCAGCCGTTTCTCCACCCGAGTCGCGCACGAGGCGCAGGTCATCCCCGCGATCGCGAGCTCGATCCTGCCGTCGGACTCTGCGGGCGGAGTGGCGTTGCTGACGGGGCTCATCGATCCTCCTCGGCGGCGGTAGCGGTGAACTCCGCCGTACGTACCACTCCGTCGTGCCGGAAGTCCAGGAACAGCCGGTAGTCGCCGGCGCTGGGAACGGTGGCATAGAAGGTGACCTCGGGGCCCGGCTGGGTGGCGCCGTCCCCTGGGCTGCCGGCGGGGTGCACGTGCAGGTAGGCGAGATCCCCGTCGCGCAGCGCGACCAGGTGACCGTAGGCCTCCAGGTAGGGCTGCAGGTCGGTGACCGGCTGCCCGCCTCTGCTTACCGACAGGGTCAGCTTGGACTCGTCGCCGGGCGTCAGCGCGCCGTGGAGGGTGACGGTGTAGCCGTCGACCTGGGCGGTCGTAGAGGCGGCGGGCAGTGGCTGGGGGTCGTAGCTGCCGGCCACGGACAGGTCAGCGCCCAAGATCAGCGCCTCATCGTGCCCGGCGGGGGTGAAGTCTGCGAACACCCGGTACTCCCCGGGTACGGACACGTCCAGCGGCACCGTCCATCCGCCGTCGCTGCCCAGCCGGGGGTGCACGTGCTGGAATCCGGTCATGTCGCGGCGAACCGCGATCAGGTGCAGGTCCTTGCCGTGCGACTCTGTGTAGTCGGTCACGGGTGCGCCGCCCGGTCCGAGGATGCGGAAGCGGAGGGGTGCCTGGTCGCGGGCCGGCAGCTCCGGCTTCGCCAGGTCGAGCGTGTAGCGCTGCTGTGAAACCATCAGCCCTCCCGGGAGTCCGGTCATCATCCCTGACGGATCAGCCGCATCTGCCTCAGAGCCATCTGCTGCACCGTGGCCGGCTGGATGACCGTCCGCGGCATCATCGTCTGCCCCGTGACCGTCGCCGTGCGGGCTGTCCGCCTCCGGCGGTCCGAGGGGCCCGACGGCGACGCCGAGGCCAGCGGCGCCACCGAAAACGACCACCAGCCCGAGGGCGAAGGTGGCGAGCTTGGTCGGGGTCTGCATCGATCCTCCATCAGAGCGTGCGGGTTTCTGCGGTTAGGAAGCGGCCAGCTCGTAGCCGGCCTCTTCGACCGCCTGCTGGACGCTCGCGTCGTCGAGTGAGGTCTCGCTGGTGATCTTCACGGCGCCGGTGGCCAGCTCGACATCCACGTCGGTCACGCCTTGGATCTTGGTGACCTCCTCGGTCACCGAGCTGGCGCAGTGGCCGCAGGTCATGCCGCTGACGGTGTAGGTGGAAGTGCTCATCGGGGTGGGTGCCTTTCTGCTGTGGGCGGTGCGGACACCGCCCGTCGGAGTGGATCTGAGGGAGGGGACGACCGCGGGCTGTCAGGACCGAACGAGCCTGGAAATGGCGTCGGTGGCCTCCTTGACCTTCTCGGTGGCTTCTGGGCCGCCGGCTGCAGCCGCCTCGATCACGCAGTGGCTCAGGTGCTCGTCGAGCAGCCCGAGCGCGACCGACTGCAGCGCCTTGGTCATCGCCGACACCTGGGTGAGGATGTCGATGCAGTACTTCTCGTCCTCCACCATCCGCTGTAGACCTCGGGCCTGGCCCTCGATGCGGCGTAACCGACGAAGATAGTCGTCCTTGCGGTGGATGTAGCCATGGGTGCTGCTGCGGTCCATGTGTTCTCCTCGAGCCGGGTGCCGTCGTCGCTGCTTAGACGATACCCCCTTGCCGTATTCCCGCTAGTAGTCCCTTGGCCTTGAACACTATACCCCCCTATGGTAAAACTCAAGTGGGACCCCTCACCGACAGAGGGTCTCACTGATCGCCCCCCGCTCCGGCATCCAGGGATCTATCTCAACCGCATATACCCCAACCACCTAGGAGTACCAATGTCATCTCACCAGTCTTCAGGTGCGACCCGTCGCTGGTCAGCGCTGCTGCTGATCGCCACGGCCCAGTTCATCGTCATCATGGACACCTCGATCATCGGGGTGGCCCTGCCCCAGATCCAGCAGGATCTCG
>JACCUS010000506.1 GCA_013811715.1 Nocardioidaceae bacterium | reverse complement strand
ACCGTCTCGATGATCGTGCGGAACAGCGCCTCGAGGTCGGCGCCGTCGGGCTGGCCGCCGTCCGCCGGCTGCTCGAGGGCGGCGCGGCCGGACTTCGCCGACGCGTAGACGACCGGGAAGTTCAGCGCGTCTTGGTCGTGGCTGTCGTCGAGCAGGTCGAGGAACAGCTCGTAGGTCTCCTCGACGACCTGGGTGATCCGCGCATCGGGGCGGTCGACCTTGTTGACGACGAGCACCACGGGAAGTCCGCGCGCCAGCGCCTTGCGCAGCACGAAGCGGGTCTGCGGCAGCGGCCCCTCGGACGCGTCGACCAACAAGACGACACCGTCGACCATCGACAGACCGCGTTCGACCTCGCCGCCGAAGTCGGCGTGGCCGGGGGTGTCGATGATGTTGATCGTGACCGGCCCGTCGACGGCGGCCTTGCCGTCGTACCGCACCGCCGTGTTCTTGGCGAGGATCGTGATGCCCTTCTCGCGTTCGAGGTCGCCGGTGTCCATCGCGCGTTCGTCCACGTGCTGGTGGTCGCCGAACGCGCCGGACTGCCACAGCATCGCATCGACAAGCGTGGTCTTGCCGTGGTCCACGTGCGCGACGATGGCGACGTTGCGAAGGTCGTGGCGTACGGCGTTGGTCCGGGGTGTCGTCTCAGACATGGTGGGGCTAGCGTCCTTGGTTCAGCGGGGGCGCCGCAGCGATGGCGGCCGTCGCCACCGTCGGGCAGCGCTGCAAAGTGTATCTGGCCGGCTGTCGATTCCGGCGCGGCCCGATCGTCGAGAAGATGTCAGTAACCCAAGACCTGAGGAGCAAGACAATGGCCGAGTTCATGTTCATGTTGTTCGACAGCGAAGAGTGGTACGACGACATGACCGTCCCGGACTGGGAGCAGGACATGGCGGCACATCGGGCGTTCGGCGAGGCCGTCGAGGCGGCCGGGGCGCGGATCTTGGGAGGCGCCGCACTTCAGCGGTCATCGACCGCGACCATCGTGCGAACGCCCGAGGGGAAGGCGCCACTCTTCACCGACGGCCCCTTCATCGAGACGAAGGAGGCGTTGGGCGGCTTCTATCTGATCGAGGCGAAGGATCTCGACCAGGCACTCGAGCTCGCGGTCCGATGCCCCGTCTCACAGATCGAGGTGCGTCCTGTGCTGGACACGTCCGAGCCGCCTTGATGAACGAACCGAAGCCGGACGCGCGCGCCGTCGCGAGTCTCGTCGAGGAGGCGCACCGCCGCCACTGGTCCGCCGTACTGGCGGCGACGGTGCGCCTCACGCGCGACCTTGACCTCGCAGAGGACTGTGCCCAGGACGCCTACGTGCGGGCCCTCCGGGGATGGCCGGACGGTGCTCCCGACAACCCCGCGGCGTGGCTGACGACGGTAGCCCGACGTACGGCGCTCGACCGGCTCCGGCGCGAGGAGACCCTGCGACGGAAGCTGCCCCTGCTGCTCATCGAGGGCGAGCGCGACGACGACCCGGATCGGTCAACCGACCCGCTGCGGCTGATCTTCACCTGCTGCCACCCGTCGCTGTCTCGTGACTCCCAGGTGGCGCTCACCCTGCGGCTGATGTGCGGCTTGACCACGCAGGAGGTGGCCGCCGGTCTGCTTGTCCAAGAGGCCACGACGGCCGCGCGCATCACTCGAGCCAAGCGGAAGATCGCCGCTGCCGCCATACCGTTCAAGATCCCAGCAGACGACGAGCTGCCCGCCCGGCTCGACGTCGTGCTGACCGTCGTCCACCTTGTCTTCACGGCCGGGCACACCGCAGCGGGTGAGGACTTGATGCGCGCAGACCTGACTGAGCGTGCGACCGATCTCGCCAGAATGTTGGCGGGACTGATGCCCGAGGAGCCCGAGGTGCAGGGACTGCTTGCGCTGTTGCTGCTCAGCCAGGCGCGAGGCGGCGCTCGGGTCGCGGCCGACGGCGAGCTGGTGCTCCTCGCCGACCAGGACCGCGGCCGGTGGGACGCCAGGTCGATCCACGAAGGAGTCGCCCGCGCAACCGCCGCACTGAGGCAAGGTAAGGGACGCTTCACCCTGCAGGCCGCGATCGCCGGGCTCCACAGCGTCGCACCGTCTTGGGAGCTGACCGACTGGGCCCAGGTGGTCCGCATGTACGACGCCCTTCTGCTCGCCTGGTCTTCACCCATCGTGGCCCTCAACCGGGCTGCCGCTCAGAGTTTGGTGTCGGGGGCTGACCTGGACGCCGTGCTGGCCGACCTCGACCGGCTTTGCGCTGACGCCACGCTCCGCTCTTACGCCTATCTACCCGCCACGCGAGCCGACGTCTTGGTGCGGCTCGGTCGGGCGGCCGAGGCCAAGACGGCGTACGGCGACGCGATTTCCCTTACCCACAACGAGAAGGAGCGGCGCTTCCTCCGACACAGGCGAGACGAGTTGGACCCACCTGGCCAGGTCAGTTGACCCGGTCGCGCTCGGATTCGTCTGGGCGGCCGCGGCGAAGGATCCCCGCGCTGACACAGACGAATCGGGGCGGCGGGGGTTCGTCTGGGCGGCCGCGGCGCAAAGTCCGCGCGCTAGGGCAGACGAATCGCTGGCGCGGACGAATGGAGTCAGGCTTCGCGGTGGACCTTGTGTTGCGCCGCCTGCGCGCGCGGCTTCACCACCATCAGGTCCACGTTGACGTGCGGCGGCCTGGTCGCGACCCATGCCACCGCGTCGGCGATGTCATCAGCGGTCAACGGGTCATTCACACCTTCGTAGACGGCGTCGCGCTTGGCCTCGTCGCCGCCGAACCGGACCAGTCCGAACTCCTCGGTCTTGACCATGCCGGGCGCGATCTCGGTGATGCGCACCGGCTGGCCGACCAGCTCGAGCCGAAGCGTCTCCGTCATCACGGCGACGCCGTGCTTGGCCGCCGTGTAGCCGCCGCCGCCTTCATAGGCCACCCGGCCGGCGGTCGAGCCTATGTTGACCAAGAGCCCGTCGCCGCTGGCCACCAGGGCCGGAAGCAGCACCTTGGTGACGTTCAGAGCGCCGATCACGTTGACCTCGTACATGGCGCGCCAGTCCTCGGCCCTCGCCTCGGCCACCACGTCCGACCCGAAGGCGCCGCCGGCGTTGTTGACGAGCACGTCGAGGGTGCGCCCCACGCGGTCGGCCAACCGGCGTACCTCGGACTCGTCGGTGACGTCGCACCGCACCGCCAGCCCGCCGATCTCGGCAGCAAGCGCCTCGATTCGCTCAACTCGCCGGGCGGCACAGATGACCTGGTAGCCGGCCGCCGCCAGCGCCCGTGCCGTCGCCGCCCCGATGCCGCTGCTGGCGCCGGTGACGACCGCATTCCGATGCGCTTCGCTCATCTCGCCATCCTCGCACCACCGGTGGCGCAGCGTAGGGTGGCTCATCGCGGGGGGAAATACGGGAGACCAGCCGGTTGTTGACGTTTCTCGAAAGGTGGTGACCGGGTGCGCATCCGACGAACCGACGAAAACGTCGTGGAGGTCAGCCGTCGCGCCCGCACTCCCAACCGGGTGGCGATGCTGAGCGTGCACACCTCTCCGCTCGATCAGCCCGGCACCGGTGACGCCGGCGGCATGAACGTGTATGTCGTGGAGCTCTCACGCAGGCTGGCCGCCTTCGACATCGAAGTGGAGATCTTCACCCGCGCAACCTCTCGCGAGCTGCCGCCGGTCGTCGAGCTGGCGCCGGGAATCAAGGTGCGCCACGTCATCGCCGGGCCGCTCGAGGGGCTGGCCAAGGGCGACCTCCCGGGCCAGCTCTGCACGTTCGCCCGGGACGTGTTGCGGACCGAGGCGGCGTACGAACCCGGCTACTACGACGTCATCCACTCCCACTACTGGCTCTCCGGCCAGATCGGCGCGCTCGCCCGGGACCGGTGGGGTGTGCCGCTGGTCCACTCGATGCACACGATGGCGAAGGTCAAGAACAGCCTGCTGGCGGCGGGCGACACCGCTGAGCCGCTGGCGCGGATCATCGGGGAGGAGCAGGTCGTCGATGCGGCGGACCTGATCATCGCCAACACGGTCGAGGAGAGCCGACAGCTCATCGACTTGTACGACGCGGCGCCGGACCGGGTGCGGGTCATCAACCCCGGTGTCGACCTCGACGTCTTCCACCCCGGCGACCAACATGCGGCGCGCGCTCGCCTCGGGCTTAGGCCGGACGCCCTGGTCCCGATGTTCGCCGGCCGCATCCAGCCGCTGAAGGCGCCGGACGTCGTGGTGCGGGCGGTGGCCGACCTGCTGACGAGGCGCCCGGAGTTGCGTGACCGGCTCGTCGTGCCGGTCATCGGAGGGCCGTCCGGGACCGGGTTGGAGACACCGCATGCGCTGGTAGATCTCGCGGAGTCACTGGGGCTCGCCGACGCGGTGCGCTTCGTCTCACCGGTCGATCAGCCGAGGCTGGTCGAGTACTACCAGGCCGCGTCGCTGGTGTGCGTGCCGTCGTACAACGAGTCGTTCGGCCTTGTGGCCATCGAGGCGCAGGCTTGCGGAACCCCGGTGGTGGCCGCCGACGTCGGGGGCCTTGCCACCGTCGTCGACGACGGTGAGACCGGGGTGCTGGTCGACGGCCACGACCCAGCCGACTACGCCCGGGTCTTCGAGCGCTTGCTTTCCGACCCGGCCGAGCTTCGGCGGCTCGGCAGCGGCGGCGCGCGTCATGCGCAGCAGTTCGGCTGGTCGGCTACCGCTGAGCTGACCCTGGACGCCTACCGGGACGCGTCCGACATGCTGCGTGCCGACGCGATGGCGATCGCCAGGTGAGCGATGGCCGGGCTTCGGCGCGGACAGCTGCGATCGGCACGATCCGAAGGGCACTCGCTGACGCCGAGGTCGCCGCGCAGGAACCCCGCGAGGGCGTGTTCGTATTCGAGCTGCCCGGTGAGCGCAAGCTGTCGACGCCGTGCCAGATCGTGGTAGGCGACCACGCGATGGCGGTGCACGCATTCGTCTGCCGCAACCCCGACGAGAACCATGAGGGCGTCTACGGTTGGCTGCTCGGTCGCAACCTGCGGCTCTACGGTGTGGCCTTCGGGATCGACCACAACGGCGACATCTACCTCGACGGCCGGCTGTCCCTGGAAGTGGTCACCGCCGCGGAGCTGGACCGGCTGCTCGGGTCGGTGCTGTCGTACGCCGACGAGTCGTTCAACACGATCCTCGAGCTCGGCTTCGCCTCCTCGATCCGCAAGGAGTGGGAGTGGCGCGTGAGCCGCGGGGAGTCGACCCGGAACCTCGAAGCCTTCCGCGGCTGGCTCGAGTCCGGCGCCCCACCGTCCGGAACCGAATAGCCCGGTCACCGCGGGGGCGCAAACGGTTCCTGTGTGCCGTTCGGGCCCCTGATCGGGTTGTCCTCGGGCGCAAACGGTTCCTGTGCGCCGTTCGGGGCCCCTGTGGATAGCGACCGCGCTTACGTCGAGAGATGTTGCATCGTTCAACGATGCGTACCACCGAGCCCACAACCCCGCCGGACGGCGGCAGCTACGGCCCCATCTGCGCGTTGGACGTCCGCCGCCCGTTCAAGCGCAGTGACGCGCTGGCGGCAGGCATTACCCCCAAGATGCTTCGCGGGTCACGGTTCCGACGTCTCTTTCGGGGCGTCTACATCGACTCACGGGTCCCGGTCGATGACCCGATCCGGACTGTGGCGGCGCTGCTCCTCCACACGCCCTCGGCGTTTGCGAGCCATTTCAGCGCCGCCCGGCACCTGAGGCTGCCTGTGCCCCACGCTGCGGAAGAACACGTCAGCGTGTTCGAGCAGAAGGACCGTCGTAGCCAGCGAGGTCTTCGCAGCCACCTTGCACCATCATGCGTCAGGGTCACAAAGGTCCGGGGGGTTCGAGTTTCATCGGCCGTCGATACCTTCCTGGCGCTCGCCCCTGTGCTGTCCATGGTCGACCTTGTGATCGTGGGGGACGCCCTTGTCAGACTGGGACTCGCCACGGAACGAGAGCTCCGCGCCAGGGCAGAGAACTCACATGAGCGGGGCGCGATCCGCGCACGCACAGCCGCCGCACTCGTGCGCCGGGGCGTCGATTCGCCGATGGAGACCCGTCTGCGCTTGCTGATTGTGCTTGCCGGGCTGCCCGAGCCTGAGGTGAACCGCATTCTCCGCGACGCCGGCGGTGACTGGGTGATCCGGATGGATCTGAGCTACCCATGGTTGAAACTAATGATCGAGTATGACGGTCGCCAGCATGCCCATGACGTCGGGCAATGGAACCGCGACCTGGAACGCCGCGAGGAGCTCGACCGGCTCGGCTGGCGCCTCCTCGTCGTGACAGCAAAGGGGTTCTTTCGCCACCCGGACCAGACCCTCCTCCGGCTGCACGGCGCGCTTCGCGATCACGGCTGCACCGATCTGCCCAGCAGGCTCTCTGACGAGTGGCGGCGGCACTTCCCGGTGGCCAGGTGAGGGCCCGAACAGCGCACAGGAACCATTCGCGCCCTGGCGCCCACGCAACGAGGGCCCGAACAGCGCACAGGAACCGTTCGGGCCCTAGCGGCCTTGGTTCTTCACCGCCTCGATAGCGGCGGCCGCGGCGGCGGGGTCGAGGTACTCCCCGCCCGACCGCACCGGGCGCATGTGGGAGTCGAGCTCGTACAGCAGCGGGATCCCCGTCGGGATGTTCAGCCCCACCACGTCGTCGTCGGACAGACCGTCGAGGTGCTTCACCAGGGCCCGCATCGAGTTGCCGTGCGCTGCGACCAACACGGTTGCGCCCGTCCGCAGGTCGGGGACGATCCCGTCATACCAGTACGGCAACATCCGGTCCACCACGTCGGCGAGGCACTCGGTCCGCGGCCTGATCTCGTCGGGCAGTTCGGCGTAGCGCGGATCGTCGTACTGGCTGAACTCGTCGGTGTCGTCGATCGGCGGCGGCGGGGTGTCGTAGGAGCGGCGCCAGCGCATGAACTGCTCCTCGCCGAACTCTTCGAGGGTGGCCTTCTTGTCCTTGCCCTGCAAGGCCCCGTAGTGCCGCTCGTTGAGACGCCACGAGCGGTGCACCGGAATCCAGGAGCGGTCGATGACGTCCAGGCAGAGCTCGGCTGTCTGGATGGCCCGCCGCAGCACCGAGGTGTGGAGTACGTCGGGAAGGACGCCTCTTCCGGTGACCAGATCACCTGCTCGGGCCGCCTCTCCCCGACCCTTCTCGGTGAGGCCGACGTCGACCCAGCCGGTGAAGAGGTTCTTGGCGTTCCAGTCACTCTCGCCGTGCCGCAGGAGCACAAGCCGATAAGAGGTATCGGTCATCTTGGGACTGTATAGGGCTGCTCAGACGTGCGCCGGGTGATGCCCGGTCACCAAGAAGACGATCCGGCGACCCATCGACACCGCATGATCGCCGATGCGCTCGTAGTAGCGCCCCAGTAGGGCCATGTCGACCGCAGGCTCAACGCCGTCGGACCAGTCGTCGCCGAGCAAGATGCGGAACATCGAGGTGCGCAGCTTGTCCATGTCGTCGTCGGCGGACTCCAGTTCGCGGGCGGCGTTGACGTCACGGGTGGCGACGATCTCGGCGGCGGACGCGATCATCTGGTCGGCGGTCTCGGCCATGAACTGGATGGTCGGCACCAAGACCTCGGGGACTGCCCTGGTCGGATACCGCAGCCTGGCGACCTTGGCGATGTGCACGGCCAGGTCGCCCATCCGCTCGAGGTCGGCGACCATGCGCAACGAGGCGACAAGCATCCGGAGGTCTCCGGCCACCGGCGCCTGCCGCGCGAGGATCTCGAAGCTCTCGTCCTCGATCCGTTCGCGCGCATCGTCGATCGCCAGATCGCCGGTGATCACGGTCTCAGCGGTGGTGAGGTCTGCTTCGAGCAGCGCTTCGGTGGCCTGGCTGAGGGCTGCCCGCACGAAGCCGGTCATCTCCACGAGTTCGGTGAGGATGCTGTCGAGCTGTTGCTGGTACTGGTCGCGCATGCCTACAACCCTAGACACCCCTTGCTAATCACAATGGAAGGGGAGTGAACGCAGCGTGAACTCTAGCCGAAACTGCAGGTAGACCGGCCTTCTCCGAGTCAAGCATTCGGTGTCGCCACGCGTACTATCTCACCTATGGAACCGTCTTCCGCCGCCCTGTTGGGCGGCGTCATCGGTGCGCTGCTGAGTACGGTGACCATTCTCGTCTTCCGGCTGCGCGAGCGCGACCAGCAACGGGTGCCGCCCGCGCCGGAGCCGTTGGTGCCGAACGGCGTGGCCGCGGTGCTGTCGGTGCTTCGTTCCTCAGCATTGGTCGTCGGCCCGGACGACGAGGTCTTGAAGGCCACCGCTCCGGCCCACCAGATGGGACTCGTCAGCGGTTCCCGGGTCACCGTCGGCGAGCTCCTCGAGATGGTACGGCGGGTACGTCGCGACGGCCAGATCCGCGAAGACGATCTCGTCTTGCGACGGGGCCGGTCTCGCGCCGTACACCTCGCGGCCCGGGTGGCGCCGCTGGGCAGCCGTCTCATCTTGATCTTGGTGGAGGACCGAACTCATGCGCACCGCGTCGACGCCATCCGCCGCGACTTCGTCGCCAATGTCAGCCACGAGCTCAAGACCCCGGTCGGCGCCTTGAACCTGCTCGCCGAGGCCGTGGGCGAGGCCGCCGAGGATCCCGAGGCCATCCAGCGCTTCTCGACCCGGATGCGGACCGAGAGTGAGCGACTCACCCGGCTGGTGCAGCAGATCATCGAGCTGTCCCGGCTCCAAGGCGATGACCCGTTGCAAGAGGCAGACCAGGTGGCGGTGGACGTGATCGCCGATCGAGCGATCGACCGGGTCAGGGTCGACGCAGCCGACAAGGGCGTCTACCTCTCGTATGCCGGCGAGGGCGGGTTGCACGTGCGGGGGAACAGCGGACAACTCGTAGTCGCCTTGGGCAACCTCGTGGAGAACGCTGTGGTCTACAGTGCGGCCGGCACGCGGGTGACGGTGGCAGCTCGCACAAACGACTCGATGGTCGACATCGTCGTCACCGACCAAGGCGTCGGCATCCCCGCGGCCGAGGTGGAGCGCATCTTCGAGCGCTTCTACCGGGTGGACCCGGCCCGGGCCCGTTCGACCGGCGGCACCGGTCTGGGCCTGTCGATCGTCAAGCACGTGGCCGCCACGCATGGCGGTGAGGTGCGGGTGTGGAGCGTCGAGGGCGAGGGCTCGACCTTCACGCTCTCCCTGCCGACGTACGCCCAGGCCGAGTCCGAGGCTGTGGGTCGTTCGGACGCCTCGCTGCCCGGTGCCACGCAACCAGATCCGCCAACCGTCGTCACCGTTCCGTCCGCCTTCGGTTCAGTTGCCTCCGAGACGCACGCCGACGCGGTACCCGCGCAACGACTCACCCACCAGCAGGAGGAGGCCTCGTGACGCGGGTGCTTGTCGTGGAAGACGAGGAGAGCTACAGCGACGCACTGGCGTACATGCTGCGCAAGGAGGGCTTCGACGTCGCGTTGGCGGGGACGGGCCCGGACGCGATCGAGGAGTTCGAGCGCAACGGCGCCGACATCGTGCTGCTCGACCTGATGTTGCCGGGGCTGCCCGGCACCGAGGTGTGCCGACAGCTGCGGCAGAACTCGTCCGTGCCGGTCATCATGGTCAGCGCGAAGGACGGCGAGGTCGACAAGGTGGTGGGCCTGGAGCTAGGTGCGGACGACTACGTCATCAAGCCCTACAGCCCCAGGGAGCTGGTGGCGCGCATCCGTGCCGTGCTCCGGCGCGGCCTGGAGCCCGATCTGACGCCTGCCACGCTGGAGGCGGGGAACGTCCGGATGGACGTCGAGCGCCATGTGGTGACGGTGGGCGGCGGCGAGGTTCGGCTGCCGCTCAAAGAGTTCGAGCTGCTCGAGATGTTCTTACGCAATGCCGGCCGCGTGCTCACCCGCGGCCAGCTGATCGACCGGGTGTGGGGCGCCGACTACGTCGGCGACACCAAGACGCTGGACGTCCACGTGAAGCGGCTGCGGGCGAAGATCGAGCCGGACCCGGCCAATCCTCGGTTCCTGGTGACGGTGCGTGGCCTTGGCTACAAGTACGACCCGCCCATCACCGTCTGACCCCAAGCCTTCGGGTTGGAGGCTAGCCCGCGGATCCCGTCCTGCGAGTCTCCTTCGGTTCGGTCGGCTCGGGTTCGGTCGGCTCGGGTTCGGTCGGCCGGGTCGGCTGAGGTTCGGTCGACGGCGGCGCCTCGGTCGGCTGGGTCGGCTGGGGTTCGGACGTCGACGGCGGCGCGGAAGACGTGGTTGCCGTCGTCTCGACAGGGCCGAGGGGCACGTCGGCGTACACGTCGGTGTCCTCGACGACCGGCACCCCGATCTCGACCGGCTCGGCGTTCGCGAAGTCGAAGCGAACGTCGATGAACCTGCCGGCGCGCAGGTCTTCGCCGCGCACCCGCAGCGCGCCGGTCGTGCCGACCTGCACGGAGCCGTTCGCAGGCAGCGGGATGGCATCGGTGAGAGGCGTGGCCTGCAACGTCGGGTCGTCGTCGTTGCTGACCGAGAACGCCCGCAGGGCGTCAGCGGTGTCGAGCTGGTTGACCAGGGCCACGACGACGGTGCCATGGCCTTCGCCGTCGGTCACCACCAGCGTGTTGATCGCGT
The DNA here is from genome assembly GCA_013811715.1 of Nocardioidaceae bacterium. Lineage (GTDB taxonomy): Bacteria > Actinomycetota > Actinomycetes > Propionibacteriales > Nocardioidaceae > JACCUS01. Next base: position 101 of record JACCUS010000506.1, on the reverse strand, counting down.
ACACCTGCCCACTTCGCTCGTTGACTCCTACGGCCGGCTGATAGTCCTGGCCGGTGGGCGCGTCGAAGCTCGCGGCGCAGGCGGTCGGGACGGCCATGGCC
>JACCUS010000363.1 GCA_013811715.1 Nocardioidaceae bacterium | reverse complement strand
GAGCCGAGATCGAAGCCGCGCACCACCACAACGGCGACCACCCGCAGGTGGAGGACAGCCACCACGTCGGCATCGAGACCGGCGGCCAGGTGGGCGGCGACAACTTCGAGCTCGACGAGCCCAAGCGACGCTGACCGGGCGCCGAACGAGCTCAGCATGTGGGTGCGGCTCGACCCCTCCGCCCGCCAGCGCAACGATCCGACCGTGGCGGGCCACCTGCCCCCTGATCGTCGGATCGCTCGGCGACCCTCCACTCGACGATCCGACCGTGGCGTCGCTCCGGCCACGCAGAAGTCGGATCGTTCAGGCAGCGACGCCTCGACGTACGAGATCCGACGGTGGCGTGACCCGGGTCAGAGGGCGGAGCCGGCCTTGTACTCGGCGAAGGACTGGTTCCAGTCGGTCCAGCCGTTGCCCTTCTCGAGGCGACGCACGGTGCCGGTGACCTCCATCGGGTCACCGCGATGGGTGAGGCCGAACAACCAGGCGGCGTCTTGGGTGTTGATCCCAACACATCCGTGGGAGGCGTTGCGCTCCCCCTGGTCGTCGACCGACCACGGTGCGGCGTGGATGAACTCGCCGCTGAACGTCAGTCGTTGGGCGTACTGCACCCTGGGGATGTTGTAGTACTCCGGGTCGCCGCGTTCGATGCCGACGGTGGCGGCGTCGAACCGCTTGCTCTCGAACTTCTCCATGATCAGCTTGGTCCCGCTACGCGTCCGGAAGCCCTGCTTGCCGGCGGTGATCTCGAGCGTGCGGGCATGTTCGCCACCGACGAAGACCGGCATCCGCAGGGTGTCGAGGTCTGCCCTCATCACCACCGACCGCCCCACCGTGAAGCTCACGTCGCGGTCGACCTGACCGTAGATCCCGTTTCCCGCGTCGACGCTGTTGAGGTCGAGGTGTACGTCGACCTCGGTGCCGGAGTGCCAGTACGACTTGGGTCGCCAGTGCACCTCGTCGTCGCTCATCCAGTGCCAGCTGCCAACCGTCGAAGGGCTGGCGCTGACATGCATGCGCCGCTCGAAGTCAGCCCGGTTGGCCACCGGGATGTCGAACTGGACGATGACGGGCATTCCGACGCCGACCGTCTCGCCTTGGAGCGGGATGATGTTCGGGTAGGTCTGCTGGTCGAGCGAGAGATCCTCGGTGCTGAACCGGGTGCGAGTCTTCGCGACGAGGCCGGCGGAGTCGGTGGCGGTCGCCGAGACGACGTACCGGGTGCCGGACTCGAGCAGGTCGTCGGCGGTCCACTTGGCGTCGAACTCGTTGAGGCTGCCCGCCACCTTCTGGTTGTGGGTGGCGTCGCGCACCACCACCGAGTCGAAGGTTCCCTTGGTGACGCTGATGGCCACCGCGGTGTCGACGGCGACGTCGTCGGCACCCTTTTCCACATTGGCCGAGATGACGGCCTCGGACGTGGGCGGCTCTTGCTCGGCGGGAGCGTCGGGGTTGGCCGCCCCCCGACTCGCTGGCGGCTCGGCGGGCTCCGGCGACGCCGTGCTGTCACCGCTGCACGCAGCGAGCACGAGGCTCATCGACGCGGCGGTTACCGCCAACGTCAGCCTCGAACGGGTTCCCCGACCCGACATACCAACCCCTCCATCCACAATTCAACGCGAACCCCCAGCATAGCAACCCCGCGTCAGTGGGCGTGCTCGCCGCGGTAGTACTCGAACACCCATCCGATCAGCGCGATGGAGCCGGCGCCGGCGCCGATGAGGAACAGCCACCAGCCGAAGACGACCCCTAACACGCACACGGCGAGCGCCAGTCCGCACCACAGCGGCCACCAGGAGTACGGCGGGAAGAACCCCAGCTCCCCCGCTCCGTCGACGACCTCCGCCTCCTTGCGGTCCTCCGGCCGTGCGTCCATCTTGTTGGCGTGGAAGCCCAGGTAGAACGTCACCAGCGCCACCAGCAGCGTTGTCATGACGAGCGCCGAGGTCCCGGTCTCGTCGTAGGACAAGAACCAGTAGATCGGGGTGACCAGTGCGAAGAAGGCGGCGTTCATGCCGAAGATCCAGGCCTCTGCCTTCACCGCGGCTCCTCCTCGTCGGGCTCGGAGCCTTGCGGCGCCGCGCCGTCGATCTGCTCCCGCAGGTGCCCCGCACGCCCGGTCACGTCAGGGGCGTCGGTTGGCGCGCCACCTTCGCGGAGACTCTCGTTGTCCTCCAGCTCCTGCAGCGCAACCTCCGGGTGGTGCATGTCGAACGCCGGGCTCTCAGACCGGATGCGCGGCAGCTCCGCGAAGTTGTGCCGGGGCGGCGGCGACGAGGTGGCCCACTCCAGTGAGCGGCCCCATCCCCAGGGGTCGTCGAGGTTGACCTTGGGGCTCGTGCGCGACTGCCAGACGTTGTAAAGGAACGGCAGCGTCGATGCGCCCAGCACGAACGCGCCCAGGGTGGAGATCTCGTTCAGCGTGGTGAACCCGGTGGAGTCCTTGTAGTCGGCGTACCGCCGTGGGAAGCCCTCCACACCCAGCCAGTGCTGCACCAAGAACGTGGTGTGGAACCCGACGAAGAGCAGCCAGAAGTGGATCTTGCCCAGCCGCTCGTCGAGCATCCGGCCGGTGATCTTCGGCCACCAGAAGTAGAAGCCCCCGAACATCGCGAAAACGACCGTGCCGAACACCGTGTAGTGGAAGTGCGCCACCACGAAGTAGGAGTCGGACAGCTGGAAGTCCATCGGTGGCGAGGCCAAGATCACGCCGGTCAGACCACCGAAAAGGAAGGTCGTCAAGAAGCCGATCGCCCACAGCATGGGCGTCTCGAGTGACACCGAGCCACCCCACATCGTGCCGATCCAGTTGAAGAACTTCACCCCGGTCGGGATGGCGATCAGGAACGACATGAACGCGAAGAACGGCAGGTCGACGGCCCCGGTCACGTACATGTGGTGAGCCCACACCGCCATCGACAAGGCGGCGATCGCGAGGGTGGCGGCCACCAGTCCGACGTAGCCGAAGATCGGCTTGCGGGAGAACACCGGCAAGATCTCGGTGATGATGCCGAAGAACGGCAACGCGATGATGTAGACCTCGGGATGGCCGAAGAACCAGAACAGGTGCTGCCACAGGATCGGGCCGCCGTTGGCGGCGTCGAAGATGTGCGCGCCGAGGAGCCGATCGGCCTCGAGCATGAGCAGCGCGCCGGCCAGTATCGGGAAGGCGATCAGGACGAGCACCGAGGTCAACAAGATGTTCCAGGTGAAGATCGGCATCCGGAACATCGTCATGCCGGGCGCCCGCATGCAGATGATCGTGGTGACGAAGTTGACCGCACCCAAGATCGTGCCGAGGCCGGCCATCCACAGCCCCATGGTCCACAGGTCGCCGCCGACGCCCGGAGAGCGCACGGAGTTCGACAAGGGCGTGTAGGCGAACCAGCCGAAGTCGGCGGCGCCGCCAGGCAGCAAGAAGCCGCTGACGACGATGAGCCCGCCGAACAGGAACAGCCAGTAGCTGAACATGTTGAGCCGCGGGAACGCCACGTCGGGCGCGCCGATCTGAAGGGGCATGATGGCGTTGGCGAACCCGACGAACAGCGGCGTTGCGAACAGCAGCAGCATGATCGTGCCGTGCATCGTGAACAGCTGGTTGTAGACCGTTTCGTCGACGACCTGCAGCCCCGGCCGACCGAGCTCGGCCCGGATGAACATCGCCATCAGGCCGGCGAGGAGGAAGAAGCCGAACGACGTGACCAGGTAGAGGTTCCCGATGACCTTGTGGTCGGTCGTGGTGAGGTACTTGACGACGAGCTGGCCCTTGGTGGGCCGTGGCGGCTGTGCGGCGGCGGTCCGCCGGGCGTCGATCGCGGTCATTCGCCGCCTTCCTCTCCGGTTTCGAGCCCGACAATGTTTTCGGAGTTCCCGCTCCCCTTGGGTACGCCGATCTGGCCCGCGGCCAGGAGGTCCCTCAGGTGCTGGTCGTAGGCCGCCTGGTCGACGACCTTCACCGTGAAGAGCATCCGGGAGTGTTGGAAGCCGCACAGCTCGGCGCAGTACCCGTCGAACTCCCCGACCTTGGTGGGGGTCAGTGAGATCTGCTGGTCCCGGCCGGGGATGACGTCGCGCTTGAAGTAGAACGACGGCACCCAGAAGGAGTGGATGACGTCGGGTGAGTGCAGCGTGAACGTGACCGACTCGTCTTCGACCAGCCAGAGCTCGGGCAGCTCGGCGGCGGTGCCCACTTCGTACACGTCCTGCTCTTCGACGGCGGGCTCACCGAGGTAGCTGAAGGTCCACGACCATTGCTGGGCGGTGACATGCACCTCGTGGTCGGGGTTGGGGACCTCCTCGAGCACCTTGTTCTGCGTCTCCACGGTGAAGAAGAACAGCACCGCGACCACGATGAACGGCGCGACGGTGTAGAGCACCTCGATCGGCAGGTTGTAGCGCACCTGCACCGGCAGGTCGTCGTCGCCGCGGCGACGGTAGCGCACCGCCGCCCAGATGATCAGCCCCCACACGAACACGCCGATGAGCCCGGCCGCGACCCACGAGCCGATCCACAGATCGCCCATGTACGGCGCCCGGTCGCTGGCCGGCTCCGGCAGCCCGAGCCGCTTCCACTGCCCGGTCGTCTCCTCCGAGCAGCCAGTCAGCGCCAGCAGCGACAACGACCCGACAGCCGATGCAGCCGCCCGCCTCGCCTGCTGAGAGCCTCGCGCGGTGCGCTCGGTGAGAATCCGACTCACGGGGCGCCTTCCTCGTTCATGTACACAGCCTGTGGTTCGGTCGAAACCCTACTCCAATGGTGTGCCCGCCCTGCGGTGAGGTCGGTCGCCACGACTCTTGTGGCTGAACGCTTCCCGCTCGCAGGTCGGGCGCGTCTTCAGCCACAGTGGGCGATGGTGGTGCGCCTCAGTGGAAGGAGTCTCCACACGCGCAGGAACCGGTCGCGGTGGGGTT